>CANMPU010000150.1 GCA_947499755.1 Betaproteobacteria bacterium
CCAATAAAATTCTGGGACCCCATTATCAGCCCCCATCGCAAGACTGAGCGAAACGATTGGACAACGATACGTACGCTTTTTCCCTATCTCTTGGAATTCCGCGTACGGGTCATCGTCGCACTTCTTCTACTCGTAATTGCTAAGTTAGCCAACGTAAGCGTACCGCTGGCGCTTAAAGAGATTGTCGACCGCCTATCCCTGTCGCATTCAATAATTGTTTTGCCGATTGCGCTACTCGTTGCCTACGGCTTGTTGCGCTTCTCCAGCACCCTCTTCGGAGAATTGCGCGACGCCGTGTTTGCCAAAGTAACCCAGCGTGCGATCCGTCGTGCCGCGCTGAAAGTTTTTAACCATATCCATGCCTTGAGTTTACGTTTTCACCTGGAGCGCCAAACCGGTGGGGTTTCACGCGACATAGAAAGAGGCACAAAAGGCATATCGTTTCTGCTCAACTTCATGCTGTTTAACATCCTTCCAACTCTCGTTGAGATCGTCTTGGTCGCCGTCATCCTGTTGGTGAAATACGATATCTGGTTTTCTGTGGTCACCTTTATTACTCTGGGTCTCTACGTTGTTTTTACTCTGACGGTTACCGACTGGCGTATGCGTTTTCGCCGCACTATGAACGAAATGGATTCGAAAGCAAATACGCGCGCAGTCGATAGCCTGCTTAACTATGAGACAGTGAAATATTTCGGCAACGAAGCGTTCGAAGCAGGACGGTATGATCAAAACTTAAAATCTTGGGAGAATGCTGCAGTTAAAAATCAAACGTCGCTCGCGACACTAAACGCCGGGCAAAGCGCCATAATTGGTATAGGTATGACGATCTTGATGGTGTTAGCGGCTCGCGGCGTCGTAAATGGCTCGATGACGCTAGGCGATCTCGTCCTCGTCAACGCATTTATGCTGCAACTCTATTTGCCGCTCAATTTCCTCGGTTTCGTCTACCGGGAAATTAAACATTCGCTGACCGACATGGAAAAAATGTTTGCGCTACTTGATGAGCACACGGAAATTACGGATGAAACAAATGCACAACACTTAACCACCACCAAAGCTGACATTGAGTTTCGTCACGTTGATTTTCACTACGAGCCCGCGCGAAAAATATTATTCGACGTTAATATTTCTATCGCGGATGGGTCCACCTTAGCCGTCGTTGGCGCGAGCGGGTCGGGGAAATCCACGCTAGCGCGACTACTATTTCGTTTTTACGACGTGACCGGCGGAAGCATATTAATAAACGGTCATGATATACGCCGCGTTACGCAAAAAAGCTTACGCGCCACTATCGGCATCGTACCCCAAGATACCGTACTTTTTAACGATACTATTTATTACAACATACTTTATGGGTGTCCCGATGCCACTCGAGATCAAGTGATCGCAGCGGCACAATCTGCGCACATTCATCAATTCATAGAATCGCTGCCGCAAAGTTACGACACCATGGTGGGCGAGCGCGGCTTAAAACTTTCTGGAGGGGAAAAACAAAGGGTTGCCATCGCGCGTACGATCTTAAAAGATCCACGCATCCTAATCTTCGACGAAGCAACCTCCGCCTTAGATTCAAAATCGGAAAGGGTAATACAAGGCGAATTAAAGCGCATATCGATAAATCGAACCACGCTGATCATCGCGCATAGGCTGTCCACGATCATTGATGCGGATCAGATCGTGGTTATGGATCATGGGGAAATTGTTGAACGTGGCACCCATTCCACTCTACTGAACTTTAGCGGTGTTTATGCCCACATGTGGGAACTACAACAACTACATGAGACCACGGATCGCGTAGATTAATTTGCCGTTATCTTCAAGACTATTTTTTAAATCCCGATATGCTAGGTAATGACCCCGTATTTCTAAAATACGATAAGGAGGCTTAAAAAAGTGCTTTAAAAGCTTTTCATAGGCCCTGATTTTTGTTAAGGTATGCGCCATTGCATCTAAAGACTGACATCTACGTTCTCCTGATTGGGAAATTTCGATTACGAATGCGCTAGTTGAAAAACGGGAGGTAAGGCATGCGCAAAAGCTCGGTGGTCATCGTTTCCCTGTTTATTTCCATGGGAGCAATGTTGTTGCCAGTAGCAGACGCGTTGGCTAAAAAAGCGCGTGTCCACGTAAGCTACCATGCGAAATCGACAAAATCCGCCACTCTGCAAAACTACGACCTCCGACGTTTGAGCGTACGCTCTAGTGTGGCGCTTGTGGTCGATGAAGAAAGTGGTGAATTCCTTTACGCCAAGAACATCAATGCGGTTATGCCGATCGCGTCTATTACTAAGTTAATGACAGCGATGGTAGTAATCGATAGTCGCCAAGCGCTCGACGACTTAGTCACAATCAGTGAAGCGGATGTCGATACGTTCCGTAACACCAGTTCACGTCTGCATGTTGGTACCATCTTGCCGCGTTTTGAATTGTTGCGCCTAGCGCTCATGTCTTCGGAAAATCGTGCCGCAGCCGCGTTGGCCAGGACTTATCGCGGAGGACTAGCTGAATTTTTGGCGGCGATGAATCGCAAGGCGTCGGAACTAGGGATGGTTAGCGCGCGATTTGTCGATGCGACTGGCTTACGCAGTGAAAACGCCGCGTCTGCGGTTGATCTCGTCAAAATGGTCAGAGCAAGTTACGACTACGACCTTATTCGAGAATTTACCACGACGGCTAATCACGCCATTGAATTGATGGATAGCGGACGTATCTTAGCCTTCAAAAACTCCAATAGTTTAGTACGCCAAGGTAGCTGGAATATTGGCTTATCCAAAACTGGCTTTACTAATGACGCGGGGCGCTGTTTGGTCATGCAGGCAAAAATTGCGACCAAGCCGGTAATCATCGTGTTATTAGATTCTCTCGGGAGGCTGACACGTATCGGCGATGCCAATCGCATTAAGAAATGGATTGAGATTAAGCGTCAGCAAGCTTAGCGCCCGTCCCTACAAAGCAAATCACTAAGAGGCGGCGCGTCTACGCGTTTCTGTTAGCGATACAAATTCTGCGCGCAGCATAATTTCGTTGATGGCTGTCTTTAACAATTCAAAATCGATCGGTTTAGCAATATACCCGTCCATACCAGCGGCAAGACAGCGCGCTTTATCCTCCTCCATTGCGTCGGCAGTCACAGCGATGATCGCAACCGGTGACGCGCCACGCGCTTTCTGTAGCGTTCTTATCCGAATGGTGGCTGCTAACCCATCCATTTCTGGCATGTGCAAATCCATGAGGACCAAATTTGCATAAGGCGCTAATTTCTTGTCTGCCGCGTTTACCTCGATACGATGGATTACGGCAGCTTAGGCGAAAAATAAAGGGGGAATGTCATGGCGCTTCCCTAAGAAAAAACTCGGACGGGAACCTGAAGCTAGTGCCATGAGGGCTGAACGCTATTAATGCAAATGCCATTAAAACAGCCGGCGCGTTATTTAGCGTTGCCGGCCTGACGGAATCCTAGTGCACGAGAGATGTTCTCTGCCGCGTCCTTTACGCGGGGTGCCCATTTTTTATCCAAGCGCTCCAAAGGAGCGGAAACCGATAACCCAGCAATCAACTTCCCCTCGTCATCGTAAATTCCGGCACCGATGCAACTGACGCCTTTTTCCGCCTCCTGATTGTCGAAGGCGTAGCCCTGACGTTTTATTTGCTCCAGTTC
>CANMPU010000151.1 GCA_947499755.1 Betaproteobacteria bacterium
TAGCTGTCGTCAAATATTGTTCCCTGGGAATCACGTACGTACTGATTTCCCTTTGTTGATCGGCTATACGTATTATCTGGTCGACATTTCCGTCCGGTACAAACCCTGTGTTAATAACTGCCCCAGCGCTCTGCTCTAGCAACAGATCTCGCTTTTTTGATTCCTCAAAAGACGCGGGGCTTAAATGATTCAACTTTAAGGTTTTCTCATATAGCGGCAACGAAAACGTATCAGCCTCCTGAAATTCTTTCATCTCTTGGATAGCAGCTTGTAGTTGCCTATCTGGCACCGTCAATTTTGCGCGTAACGCTTGCGTAATTAGGAGCCGCTGGCGAACAAGATCATTGGCAACTGCAAATCGTACTTCGGTACTACCCAATAGACTTGCTTCCGCCTTGCCTGCTGTGGCGCGACGTATGCTCTCCTGGCGATTCTCCAGTGCTCGAAGAAACTCGCCTTGCGTAATTTTTTGCCCGCCCACAGTTGCAACTACGCCGCTCGAATCGGAATCGCGAAAGTAAGAATCAATGCCGAAAAATGCAAACGGAAGAATAATCAGCGCCAATACGACTTGAACGATACGTTTGTT
Organism: Betaproteobacteria bacterium; assembly: GCA_947499755.1. Classification (GTDB taxonomy): domain Bacteria; phylum Pseudomonadota; class Gammaproteobacteria; order Burkholderiales; family CANMPU01; genus CANMPU01. Next base: position 590 of record CANMPU010000151.1, read on the forward strand.
TTTTTGGATAAGATCAAACATGGATTATCTTTGCATCATAAAATTCAAAAATCGGTCACAAAACAGAAAAGGCGAACTTTCGTTCGCCTAATTTGTGGCGGAGTGGACGGGACTCGAACCCGCGACCCCCGGCGTGACAGGCCGGTATTCTAACCGACTGAACTACCACTCCATAGCCTTTACAACTGGTGGGTGCTGAGAGGCTCGAACTCCCGACATTCGCCTTGTAAGGGCGACGCTCTACCAACTGAGCTAAGCACCCAACGCTAAACGCACAATTTACGACATTGCGTTGGTTCAATGGCGCAGAAATCAATTAACCGCGTCTTTTAAGGCTTTACCTGCCCTAAATTTTGGAACCTTAGCCGCCCTTATTTTTATTACAGCCTGGGTACGAGGATTACGTCCACTACGTGCAGCACGTTTTCCAACGTAGAACGTTCCAAATCCTACTAACGTTACGGTTCCACTCTTTTTTAAACTTTTGGTAATCGACTCCAAAGTACTATCGAGCGATCGTTCCGCCGCAGCTTTCGAGATGTCTGCGGACTTTGCGATGGCTTCGACGAGCTCTGACTTGTTCACGACGCCCCCCATTCACTGCTGTCAAAATATTTAGAACACGCTTTATAGCAAGCGCGTCCTACTGAGTCAAGCGGCTTTCGCTTTTATCGGTAGAACCAAGTATCGTTTTAACGAGGAAATGACCTCAGACTATCCTATCAATGCTTAATTACAGCAGCGGTCGCATCGGCTTCGACAACTGGTAGTTGAACAACTTTATCTGTTTTTTCCGGTAGCGCCTTGGGTTCGCGTTCCAGCGCTAATGCCAGAACCTGGTCTATCCATCGCACCGCATGAATATCGAGACGACTTTTAATATTGTCGTTGATTTCGGTCAAATCTTTGACATTCTCCTGCGGAATCAAAATCGTCTTTATTCCACCGCGATGCGCTGCCAATAACTTTTCTTTGAGTCCACCGATCGGAAGTACTTCACCGCGAAGCGTAATTTCCCCGGTCATCGCGACATCAGCGCGTACGGGTATTCCCGTGAGCGCCGAAACCATAGCCGTGCATATTCCAATACCAGCGCTTGGCCCATCTTTCGGGGTCGCGCCCTCGGGAAGATGAATGTGAACGTCGCTCTTCTGGTAAAAATCCTCCGGAATTCCTAGATTATGGGATCGACTTCTCACTACCGTTAACGCAGCCTGTACAGACTCTTGCATGACCTCACCAAGCTTTCCAGTAGTAATCGTTTTACCTTTACCCGGTAAAACTGTTGCTTCAATGGTCAACAATTCGCCACCGACTTCTGTCCACGCCAAGCCATTTACCTGACCGATTTGATTTTCTTTTTCGGCCATTCCGTAAGTGAATTTTTGTACCCCAAGATATTTATCGAGATTCCTCGCCGTAATCGTTATTTTTTGCTTGCGGGCTTTTAATACCAGCCCTTTGACTACCTTGCGGCAAATTTTCGATATTTCACGTTCCAAACTTCGAACACCTGCTTCACGCGTGTAGTAGCGCGTAATATCTCTAAGCGCACTTTCAGAAATCACAAGCTCGTCGTCGTTAACACCATGGCTCTTCATTTGTTTCGGAACCAAATAGCGCGTCGCAATATTAATTTTTTCGTCTTCTGTATAACCAGAGAGTCGAATAACTTCCATCCGATCGAGTAAGGCCGCAGGTATATTTAATGTGTTGGCAGTCGCAACAAACATCACATCCGACAAATCATATTCAACCTCGACGTAATGATCCATAAAAGTATGGTTTTGTTCTGGATCCAATACCTCGAGCAGCGCGGACGATGGATCCCCACGGAAATCCATTCCCATTTTATCGACTTCATCGAGTAAAAAGAGCGGGTTTCTAACACCAACCTTAGACATGCTCTGCAAGATTTTTCCTGGCATTGATCCAATATAAGTCCGTCTATGCCCACGAATTTCCGCCTCATCACGTAAGCCACCTAAAGACATACGCACATATTTACGATTGGTCGCGCGTGCAATTGACTGCCCCAAAGAAGTCTTACCTACACCGGGTGGGCCAACTAAACAAAGAATAGGACCTTTCAATTTTTCAACGCGCTGCTGCACAGCAAGATATTCAAGAATACGTTCTTTAACTTTCTCTAACCCATAATGGTCCGTCTCAAGGACCGTTTCTGCGGTCGCTAAATTCTTGCTAATTTTACTTTTCTTCTTCCACGGCAGCGAAACTAAGGTTTCGACATAATTACGTACTACGGTCGCCTCTGCCGACATGGGCGACATAAGCTTTAACTTCTTCATTTCTGATTCTGCCTTAGCGCGCGCCTCTTTCGACATATGGGCCGACTTGATGCGCTTTTCCATTTCATCAAGATCGTTACCATCCTCCATTTCGCCCAATTCTTTTTGAATGGCCTTTACTTGTTCGTTGAGGTAATACTCACGCTGACTTTTTTCCATTTGGCGCTTTACGCGACCACGGATTCGTTTTTCTACCTGAAGAATATCCAACTCGGTTTCCATTAACGCGAGCAAGTGCTCCAAACGTTTTTCAACTTCAAATATTTCCAAAATTTCCTGTTTTTGCTCTAGCTTAAGCGGCAGGTGCGCGGCTATGGTGTCGGCCAAGCGACCAGCATCATCTATTCCGGCAAGCGACGCCAAAATTTCCGGAGGTACTTTTTTATTTAGCTTTACGTATTGCTCAAATTGCGAGATCGTTGCTCTGCGCATCGCTTCGATCTCATGTGATTCTGATGCGTCGACAGCAACCGGAAGCGCATTTGCTAAAAAGTGAGAGGTAAGATCGTCGATTTGGCTTACGGCAGCCCGCTGAATTCCTTCCACCAGGACTTTTACCGTACCATCAGGAAGTTTCAACATCTGTAGAATGTTTGAAACAGTTCCTATGGCATAGAGATCGTCCGGCATCGGCTCATCTTTTGCCGCAGATTTTTGTGCAAGAAGGAGTATGCTTTTGCCAGACTCCATTGCGACTTCTAACGCCTTGATCGATTTTGGTCGACCCACAAAAAGCG
>CANMPU010000152.1 GCA_947499755.1 Betaproteobacteria bacterium
CGGAATCGTCGGCATCGTCGAAGTTAGCCAGTTAGCTTATCCGGACGAGACCCAGTTCGATGCGAAAAGCGAATACTACGATGCGAAGGCAACCGCAGTGAGCCCGCGTTGGTTCAACGTTGACGTAAAACTCATAAAGAAGACCCGTCTTATCGGTATTCAGGAACTGCGCACTTATCCGCAGCTAAAAAATATGCGTGTGTTACAAAAAGGTAATCGGCTATCGATCACCCCTGTAGACCCTTCCGAGTGGCAATTCATTCTTAAACTCGCCTAATTAGGCGATGGGTTGCCCATGGAATATGTGTTGATTTATGTAGGAGTCGGTCTGGTTGCCGGTTTTCTTGCCGGTTTGTTTGGCGTTGGCGGTGGGTTAATTATTGTCCCTGCGTTATCGCTGACATTTGCTGCGCAACATTTTCCTGCGTCGTTCATTCTGCATTTGGCGCTGGGCACTTCTCTAACAAGTATTGTATTTACATCTATTTCTAGCGTCTTTGCTCACCACAAACATCAAGCGATAAGGTGGGACATCGTGCGCAAAATTACCCCATCCATCATCATAGGCGCCTTGCTGGGAACCTTGATCGCTGCGCGCGTCTCTTCTCACGCGCTCACGGTATTCTTCATTATATTTTTAGCCTATGCGGGCACGCAAATGCTATTAGATGTTAAGACTAAACCTTCTCGAGAACTACCAAACCTGCCTGTTTTATCGCTAGTCGGCTCGGGCGTAGGCGTGATATCCAGCCTAGTCGGCATCGGGGGCGGCACACTATCCGTTCCATTTTTAGCTTGGCACAACGTAAACCTACACCGGGCGATCGCAACTTCTGCGGCTATCGGCGTGCCGATTGCGCTCTCCGGAGCGCTAGGTTATTTGGTCAACGGATTGTCCGTATCGGGATTGCCGCGGCTAAGCGTGGGTTTTATCTATCTGCCGGCGTTAGTTTGTATCGTCGCGAGCAGCATAATGACTGCACCTATAGGAGCGCGGCTAGCACATAAAATTCCAGTTGCCTTACTCAAAAAAACATTTTCGTTATTGCTCTATGCAATCGGGGGGCGTATGGCGTATGGTCTGATTTGATTGGGGCATTTTCTCAATCGTGGCTGTATTAATCTTCGTTGCTTGCAGCCGCTCGTAGCAGCCTATCATTTACTCCGTCCCACTCGAAACTCTGCGGGGGGGTTTCTACAACTATCCTCGCACACCCTAAACCGTCAATTTCTCTCAGCATCGCGTATAGCGTGCGTGCATAGCCGGCCGCTGTTTGTGCGGCGCCATACCAATTAATAAGCGTGGAGTTTATGGGTGCGCTTGAATAAGCCAATACCGCCGCTCGTTCGCCTTGTTCGATTAAACGATACACGACATCGTTCAGTCGTTTGGAGTCTATAAGGATTACCGGAGTTTTTGGCGCGTAGTGTTTATGTACTGCCCCAGGGACGCGAGGCGAGGACGCAGTTGCGCCGATTACGGTCGTTCCTAGTGTTGCGTTGATTTGATCGATGGGTATCCAGCCCGGCCTGAGTACGGCGGCATTCTCCCCGGAAAGGTCAATAATCGTTGACTCTATTCCGACAGCACAAGATCCACCGTCTAAAATCATGTCAACATCGTCACCGAGTTCTTGTAGCACATGCTGCGCTGTGGTGGGGCTTAGGCGTCCATAGCGATTTGCCGATGGCGCAGCGACGCCTTTTCCGAAAGCAGTGAGCAAAGCTAGTGCAATGTGATGCGCGGGTATCCTAAGGGCCACGGTGTCTTGACCCCCTGTAATGATGTCGGAAACTCCGAGCGCGCGCTTCAAGACCAACGTGAGCGGACCCGGCCAAAATCTTTCCGCCAACAAATATGCGGACTCAGGAATGTTGCAGGCCCATTGTTCCATTTGGTTCGTGTGCGCAATATGAACAATCACCGGGTGCGTAAGCGGTCGGCCCTTTACCGAGAATATTCGACTGACGGCGGCACCATTGCTTGCGTCAGCGCCAAGGCCGTATACTGTTTCCGTGGGGAAAGCGACCAAACCGCCCCTAGTGAGGAGCGTGAGCGCGTTTTCGAGATCAGGATTCACTTCGGTCAACTAGTCACTAATAATCGTAGCGCCTCTTGGTACTTCTGCGCCGTCTGCTCAAGGACATCGTCTGGTAAATTAGGCCCTGGCGCTTTTTTATTCCAATCTAATGTTTCGAGCCAGTCCCTTACAAACTGCTTATCAAAACTTGGCGGGTTCTTGCCGATTTTATATTTATCTACTGGCCAAAACCGCGACGAGTCCGGTGTCAATGCTTCGTCTATAAGAAAGAGATTATTTTCGTCATCCAAGCCAAATTCGAATTTGGTGTCCGCAATAATGATATTTCTTTGGAGCGCATAAGCGGCCGCTTCTTCATAGCACTTTATTGCGGCATCGCGAATTTGCGCGGCAAATTCATCTCCGATGATCCCTGCGGTTTTTTCATAGCTAATATTCTCGTCATGTTGGCCAGCCGGCGCTTTTGTCGCCGGAGTAAAAATCGCATGGGGTAAACGATCAGCTTCGCGTAGACCCGCGGGTAACGCTACGCCACAAACGTTTTGCGATTGTTGGTATTCCTTCCAACCGGAACCGGCAAGGTAACCACGAACGACTGCCTCGATAGGAAATGGTTGTAACTTTCGCACGACAAACGCACGCGCGGTAACCTGGTTTTGTTCTTCCACTGACACTACCGACTCTGGCGCTATAGTGGTTAGATGATTGGGAATGATATGTTGAAGTTTGCCGAACCAAAAATTCGACAACGCCGTCAATATCTTCCCCTTACCGGGTATAGGCGTGGGCAAAATCACGTCAAAGGCTGACAACCGATCAGTTTGCACGATTAACAGATTTCGCTCGTCGACTTCGTAAATATCGCGCACCTTGCCGCGATGTAAGAATCGTAAGCTTGAAATTGTTGAGTAAAACATTGCGTCAGCGGCGGAGATCATAACGTTAGATCGCTACCTATTACTCGGCATAGGTATTTTAGATATTAACTGTTCGCGGATTTGTAGCGCGACGTCTAGTGCCTTATCTAGCGACTCGTCAAGGCAAGTATAGTGTCCCATCTTGCGCCCGGAACGTGGCTCACTTTTTCCATACAAATGAAGTTTCGTACATGCGTGCGCAAGCAGGTTTTGCCAATTCGGCTCGCTACTGTCCCATAAATCTCCTAGCAGATTGACCATCACCGCAGCGCAATGTTGCTTAGCACTCCCTAGGGGCAATCCTACCAATGCGCGCACCTGTTGTTCAAACTGAGAGGTAACGTTGGCATCAATAGTGTAATGCCCGCTATTATGAGGGCGCGGCGCGATTTCATTAGCGACCAGGCTGTCATCCCCAAGTACAAAATATTCTACGCAGGCCACCCCGCAATAATCTAAACGCTGCGCTATCGTTAGCGTTGCTGCGCACACTTTCTCGGCCAGCCGATTCGATATTCGTGCCGGCGCAATACTGATATCTAGAATACCGTTTACGTGCTGATTCTCCGTCGGCTGATACGTTACGATATCGCCATCGGCTGTGCGCGCAAATACCATGGATACCTCTATTTTTAGC
>CANMPU010000153.1 GCA_947499755.1 Betaproteobacteria bacterium
TCAGAGGTATTGGGGTTGTTCGATAAAACGATTAGTCTAAATCTGCCCTTCCGTAATCCTGGGGTTACCCCCCAGGTCAGTGTGGGTGGTAATTTTAGCAAACCCTGCTTGTACTAGTTCAATTTGACTCAGGTTAGCCTGATTATATCCGTGCTCGATTAGCAGCCAACCACCCCTTACGAGATGATCGGGGGAATCCATCACGATTTGATGTAACTCTTCTATCCCATCCCTGCCTCCGAGCAAAGCGCTTTTAGGTTCAAAACGGACGTCCCCCGACTGCAGATGAGGGTCACCATTCGCGACATACGGCGGATTCGCTACGATAACGTTAAAAACTTCCTTAGGTATCGCGTCAAACCAATCGCTTTGCAGGAACGTTACATTCTTACTATTTAAATGTTGTGCATTTCTTATTGCCGTTTCTAATGCTGCCGTGGAGTTATCGATGGCGGTTACGCGACTCGAGGGACGCTGCCTCGCCAGCGTCAATGCAATGTTGCCGCTCCCCGTTCCGAGATCAAGGATGCGAATCTCTACATCTTTCGGTATACGCTCTAGCGCGCGCTCTACCAGTAGTTCCGTTTCCGGCCGCGGAATTAAGACACTAGAATCCACGCTGAAATCAATGCCGTAAAATTCTTTTTGGCCAAAAATATAGGCGATGGGTTCTCCTTCTAAGCGCCGCTGCAATAAAGTGTGGTACTTCCCAAAATTATCTAATTCAACTAACCGCTCCGGAAAGGCAACCACAGATGCACGCGATATGCTTTGTGCAAAGCCCAGCAATAATTGAATTTCGCTCATTGCTTCGCGCTTTGCCAATCGAAGTGACTTCACTAGGCGCAATGAATCCGAATCTACGATTACTCCTTGCGTCGCGGTCATACCGCACCTGCCAGCGAGGCGAGCTGCTCCGCCTGATGTTCGGAACTCAATGCGCTGCAAAGCTCGTCAATATCGCCGTCCATCATTTGTTCAATTCGATATAGAGTGAGATTAATTCTATGGTCAGTGACGCGACCTTGCGGGAAATTATAAGTACGTATACGCTCAGAGCGATCGCCACTACCCACCAAGGATTTACGCTGCGCCGCTTGTTTCATCTGCTGATCACGAAGCTGCTTATCTTTAATGCGCGCAGCAAGTACCGACATCGCCTGCGCCTTGTTTTTATGTTGCGAACGATCGTCCTGGCACTCCACCACGATTCCCGTAGGTAAATGCGTGATACGCACTGCCGAATCTGTTTTATTGATGTGTTGCCCACCAGCACCGGATGCTCGGTAAGTGTCAACTCGCAGATCGGCGGGATTCAGAACCACATCGTCAATTTCATCGGCTTCAGGCATCACGGCCACCGTGCACGCGGAAGTATGGATACGCCCTTGCGTTTCCGTAATCGGGACGCGTTGTACGCGGTGCGCGCCCGATTCAAATTTTAGCTTCGAATAAGCGCCTAACCCGACAATTTTTGCGATGACCTCTTTATAACCACCCGCTTCACTCGGACTTTGGGAGATCAATTCGACGTGCCATTTCCTACGCTCGGCGTAACGGCAATACATTCGGAACAATTCTCCGGCAAACAAACCAGACTCGTCACCACCTGTGCCTGCGCGAATTTCTACAAAGATATTGCGCTCGTCATTTGGGTCTTTTGGAAGAAGCTGCGTTTGCAGCTCCGCTTCAATTTTTTCAAGCTTCACTTTTCCGTCGCGGATTTCCGTTTCTGCAAGCTCGCGCATCTCTAGGTCGCCGAGCATGGTTTGCGCGGAGGCGATATCTTTTTCGCTCTCTTGATGCGCTTTAAATAGCGCAACTACCGGTGAAATCTCCGCATGCTCACGAGTAAGTTTTCGATAGCTGTCCATATCATTGGTTGCTGTTCCCGAGCTTAGAATTTCATTCAGCTCTTGCAGTCGATTACTCAACTGTCCAAGTTTTGCAGCGATGCTTTTTTTCATTGGGTATCGTGAATGCGATACAAACGTTGCAGGAATCGAGTGAGCTGGTCTCTATCTTCGGGAACTGCGTTAGTCAACGCATCTGTGGGGATATGTAGAAATTTATTGGTTAAGGTTTTGCTTAGTACGTCGATAACTCTCCTCGGGTCTTCGCCTTTGGCAAGCAAACGCAGCGCGTGCTCAACTTCGTAGCGCCTAGACCTTTCCGCGTGATCGCGCATAGCGCGTATCATTGGCACTGACTCTCGGCCTTCCACCCAATGCACAAAGCGCGCTACGCCGGTGTCAATGATTGCTTCTGCTTCTTTAACCGCATTTAATCGCAGCTCCATTCCATCCTGCGCAATTTTTCCCAAATCATCTACCGTATATAAAAATACGTCATTCAAGTTGCCGACTTCGCTTTCGACATCGCGTGGAACAGCAAGATCAATAATCAGTAAAGGACGATGCTTACGCGCTTTAATCGCACGCTCTATCAATCCTTTCCCAATGAGTGGTAGCGAACTATTCGTGCACGTTACGATAATATCGTGCAGCGATAAATACTCGGGCAAATCATCTAGCGATATCGCCTTGGAATTAAATCGTTGCGCTAAATCTTGCGCACGTTCAAGTGAACGGTTGGCAAACGTCATATATTTTGGAGAAAAACACGCAAAACGTGTCGCACACAGATCGACCATCTCACCCGCACCAACAAAAAGAATCCTTTGGCCAGCGATGCTCGGATATATCCGTTGTGCCAAACAAAGGGCGGCGCTCGCCATCGATACGGAATTGACGCCAATTTCGGTGTGCGTGCGCACTTGTTTCGCAACTGAAAATGTGCGTTGAAATAATTTATGCAATAGTAGCCCTAAGGTGCCCGCTTGTTCCGCAGACCTGACAGCCTGTTTTATTTGCCCAAGAATCTGCGGCTCGCCTAGCACCATTGAATCCAAACCGCTAGCAACACGAAACGCGTGCTTTACCGCGCGCTCATTCGAAAGCGTATAGAGATAAGGCTCGAGGTGCTGCGACTTTAATCGATGGTAAGCAGCCATCCAAGCAATCGCATGTTCGGGTTGTGTGGTATTACAATAGACTTCGGTGCGATTACAGGTGGAAACAATCGCAGCTTCTTTGACAGGATGATGATCCACAAGATCGCGCAATGCCCGCCTCATGTCATCAACATGGAAGACAACTTGTTCTCGTACTGAAAGCGGCGCCGATTGATGGTTCAATCCAAAGGCAAACAAATGCATAATGCCATTATTTAAGAGTTTGAAATGTCTTTGATTATTATACCGTAAATAACAGCGCCCTATTATATTTGCTGGTACATTTCGGCACGTAACATCAATTGTCAGCACGGCAAATTTAACGAAAGTTGCTTATCCGACGCGAGTTTCCTGAAGCGACCAAACATACTATGCTAGGCCAGTTTTACGAAGAGAGGGAGTAGTCCAAATCATGATGACCGAAGAGAAAATTCGTTTTCATTCTGCCGCCAATACACGAATTTTGACATCGCGATCTCTTGACTTATAGTTAGCAATACGTTCGATGAAGCTTTCTGTTACGACAAATCCACGTCCAGCCAGTAAAACACCATTTTCTAACTTAACGTCTGTG
>CANMPU010000154.1 GCA_947499755.1 Betaproteobacteria bacterium
GGGAAAGTTTGCGCTAGCGCGACCAAATTTCAACAAGTTGACAACGCGGCGTTGCGCACCTTTTTCGAATCTAATTTCAATCCGTTTCAAGTACGCAATGCCGACTCCACTGATCAGGGATTAATAACTGGATATTACGAGCCCTTATTGCGCGGCGGCCGCAAACCAAGCCAGCAGTATCGTTATCCTATTTATGGTGTACCTAAAGACTTACTTGTTATAGATCTGTCCGAGGTGTATCCAGAACTGAAGCCGATGCGCTTGCGTGGTCGTATTGAAGGACAGAAAGTTCGACCCTATTATTCGCGCGCCGAAATTGAACGTGGTAATGGTAGCCTGACGGGCGAGGAAATTCTATGGGTAGACGATGCCGTCGAGTTATTTTTTCTCCAGATTCAGGGCTCGGGAAGAGTCGTTCTTGATACGGGAGAAATCGTGCGCGTCGGCTATGCGGAACAAAATGGCTATCCCTATCGCTCGATAGGAAAGTTATTAGTCGAGCGCGGTGATATGCCCCTAGAGCGTGCGTCTATGCAAGGCATACGGCAATGGGCGCAGCAAAATCCTGATAGACTTTCTGAGTTACTCAACTACAACGCAAGCTATGTATTTTTTCGCGAGTTTCCACCAGAACTACCCGGCCCTATTGGATCATTGGGCGTGCCGTTGACCGCAGGCCGTAGCTTGGCGGTAGATACGCGCGTTATCCCCGCCGGCGCACCTGTATTTATTGCGACCACCTGGCCAAATTCGCAGCGCCCGCTAAATCGGCTGATGATGGCGCAAGACACCGGTGGGGCAATTAAGGGCGCAGTACGCGCGGATTTTTTTTGGGGGTTTGGCGAAGACGCCACGAGATACGCTGGAAAAATGAAACAAACGGGTAAGCTTTGGGTATTGTTACCGAGAGAGCAAGCTACTAGTACGCCAAATTAGCGTCTCACTGTTTTTCCGCTTCGTTTAATTCAAAGCGTACCGTCAACGTCACTTTACTTCTTACCGCTCGACCTCGCAGCTGCGCAGGCGTAAATCGAGCATTGCGAAACGCTTCCAGCGCTTTTTCTTCAAAATAGCCTACCGGTTGGGCTTTAACGACAACCGCATCGTCTACTAGTCCAGATTCGTCAATCAATAACGACATCGTCACCGCGCCTTCGATATTTTTCGTGAGGGCAGCCTCAGGGTAGGCAGGATGTATAGGCGAAAGCGCTTTAGGAATTGCGTCTAATTGTTTCGGCAAATAATAGGTCGGATCGGTAAGCAAGGGAATTTCGATTTGCGGCAGCGCGGACGGCTCGGGGATTTCCGTAGGCAAAGCGGTGTTATCTATTTGGCTCCCCTCTGCCGACGAAACTTTAGTTAAATCTTTTGGAATATCCGGAGACGGCAATCGCATAGGAGACAAGAACAGATCGTCTACCCGGGCCGATAGGTCCGCATCGGCAGAAGTGATGCGGGCATTAAGGACCACAGCGTTGCTCGCCCGCCCAACTTGAGGATGGACTGCAACGCCATATAACAACGCAACATGGATAAGAATGGAAAGGAAAAATGCGACCGTTAGACGAAAAGGAAAGGGATCGATTGCCTGATAGGTCACGGTCCGTGCATCCGCGGCCTCTGCCGTGTCTGTACCCGTTTGTGTGGATTCTTGCATAGCGATGGCAATAGACACGGATAGCCCTAAAGCGAAAAATTAAAACGAATAGCGAGTATACCTTTGCATTTATTTGCCTTCCGCATCGTCCAGCAGCCGATCTATTTCTGCCGCGCTGATGGCGCCAGGGATGCGCTGCCCATCACCAAGAAATAAAGTGGGGGTTCCAGATATGCCTTTGCGACGACCGAATTCAAGATTTTCTGCGATTGGATTGTCACAATTGGGCGATGCGCTAGGCGTAACATTGTTGAGCAACAGGTCGTTCCACGCTTTTACGCGGTCTTTTGAACACCAAATGCCTTTGCCCTTGGTCGTGGAGTCTTCAGAAAGTATGGGGAAAATGAAAGTATAGATCGTGACGTCCTTCACGTTGTTCAAGTCGTGCTCTATTTTTTTACAATAGCCGCAATTCGGATCTGCGAACATAGCGATTTTACGTTTGCCATTGCCGTTAACGCGGGTAAACGCATTTTTCAAAGGGAGGTTCTCCCACTTGATTGCCGACAATTTACGCTTGCTTTCATCGGTGACATTCTGCCGCGTAGAGGTATTGATCAAACTTCCATTCACGAGAATAAAATTTGCGTTTTCGTCTGCATAAATCATCTCGCCATTTGCATAGACCTCAAATAGTCCCGCTACGGGAGATTTGCTAACGCTCTCAATACTAAGTTGAGGATATTTTGCCTGAAGCGTTTTTCTAACCGCGGCTTCATCGGCATAGCTATGTGCAACAAAAACGCCGGCAAGCGAAATGACAACTAGCAATTTTTTAATAAGCATGATTGATCCAATTTAGTTGCATAGAAGATAATAAATTAATTAAGCGCATGTTGACCTAACATCCTTTTAATATGCGGCAAACGATCAGTAAACTTAAGCCCCATATTGCGAACCCAACTTAATCCGGGCGTAGAATTGTTAAACAATTTCTGCAACGAATCAGTCAAGAACTGTAACGCCAAGACATCGGCTTTTCGTGCGCGCTCGAAATGACGCAGCAATAAATAATCGCCACAATCCTGTTGTGCTTGGCGCTCAACTAAGCAGCGCGCAAGCACTTGCGCATCTTGAAACCCGAGATTCACTCCTTGCCCAGCAAGCGGATGGAAAGTATGTGCAGCATCGCCAATCAACGCGACGCGTGGCTTCACTAAGTGATCTAGGCGCAATAGCTGTAGCGGAAACATGAACGCTTTGCTTTCAAAGTGGAATTTTCCAAGCAGCCCCTGGGATGCTTCTTCGATTTGTGCCGCGAACGTTTCAGGCGGCAAGGACATTAGCGATTGCGCGCGCTCAGTAGCTATTGACCACACCAAAGACACTTTGTTCCCTATTCTCGGGAGCAACGCCAATATGCCATCGGTTCTAAACCACTGCCAAGCAGTGTCATTGTGTGATTTTCCAATTGATAGTTCCGCGACGATAGCCATTTGCTGGTAGGGCTGAATCACGGAAATAAATCCCGCCTGCGTCCGAACCCATGAATCCGCGCCGTCGGCACCAATAAGTAACCGTGCGCGTAACGTCCTACCGTCAGTACAATTAATTTCGACGTTGTCCGCGCTGATACTCGTCCTTTGTGGTTGCGCCGGGCTAATTAGGGTAATCTGTGGCTCTGCGTGTAACGCGTCGTCAAGACCATCTTGCAGTTGACGATGCTCGACAATATACGCAAGTTGCGCGCAGCCTTGTCGATTCGCCGCAAAATTCAGAGATGATTTATTGTCGTCGCCAAATACGCGCATTTCCTGCACACACGCTACGCGCGCTTGATCCAGTTTCTGCCAAACGCCTAGAGATTCAAGAAACCGTGCGCTGCCGGGACTGATCGTGTAAACGCGGCAATCCGACCCACTTGACCGTTGCACGCCGCTTACGCGATTTGATTCAATCACGGCGATATTAAGACCGCTAGCGCGCAAC
>CANMPU010000155.1 GCA_947499755.1 Betaproteobacteria bacterium
TGTTTAAAAAACGCCTGTCATGCGTGACGAATAAAACGCTACCGGAAAATTTTCTTAACAATTCCTCTAACCACTCTATCGTAGGCAGATCGAGATGATTTGTGGGTTCATCCAGAATCAACAGCGTCGGCTCTGCGACCAACGCTTGCGCTAAGGCAACGCGCTTTTTTACGCCACCGGACAACTCGCCTATTTTGCTATCCGTGGGTAGGTTAAGGCGCGCGACCGCGGTTTCCACCCTGGCATTTGCCGACCAACCATCTTCGTGTTCGAGTTCCACTTGCAAATCATGTAGCCGCAGTAACAAGGCGTCGACATCTCCGCTTTCATGCGCTAACGCTTGTGTAATTCGATGGTATTCGCATATTGTTTCGTGTAGTGGCCCTAGTCCTTGAACGACTTGTTCAAACACCGTAAATTCTGGATTGAGAATGGGCTCTTGCGACACATAGCTGAGACGCAACTCAGCTGCGCGCCAAGCAATTCCATCGTCCAAGGCAATCTCGCCAGCAATGACTTTAAGTAACGAAGATTTACCGCAACCGTTGCGACCGATCAGACCAATGCGCTCATTTGCGTCGAGCTGAAAATTAACATGGTCCAAGAGCGCTTGGTGTCCGAAAGCGAGACTAGCGTTTTCTAAAGTGACGAAGGGAGCTGCCATAGATGCGCATTAAAGTAATAGGTAAAAGCAGAATAAACGTGACGTAAAAAAAATTGTAGGCTAGATACTACCCTTGTGCTCCAGGCCATGTCTGCGTTCGTAAATCAATTGGCACGGCACGCACCGCGTCGCCGTAGGCTGCAATTTCAATCGGGCATAGCCAATATCAGCCTCGCAATCGCTACAATGACCATAGACAAATTGGCCGATGCGTATCAACGTTGCATCGATATCACGCAATTCGTGAACTTGTCTATCGATGGCGGCAATGTTAACGTCGATCAGCATATCGACTACAGAATTGTCCCCATAATCGCTAACCGACCCTGCGAGATCCGCATGACTTTGCTCGCCCGAGCGCGCCAATTCGAGTCGGATTTCTTCGACTAACCACTTGCGGCGATTTTCCAGGAGCTGCTTCAAATTGGAAATTTTCTCCGCGCTCATTTGTATTGTCGTTGTCATATCGTACATTCCATTGTTAAAACGCTACTTGTTCTGCAAACCCTTCAGATCGGAAACCACTTGCTTCGCGTTCATTATTGGGTCCACATTTATATACACTTGCGCTATTTTACCCTGTGGATCGATTAAGAATGTATTTCGTTGCGCAAATCTTAATAGCCCTAAATTGCGCAGCGACCCATAACGCGTCGCGACTTTTGCTTCCACATCAGCTAACAAGGTGAACGGTAATGCATATTTCTTTGCAAATTGAGCGTGAGAAGTATCGCGATCAACGCTAATACCGACAACTTGCGCCCCCAACGTACGAAATTGTTGGATGTCGTCGCGAAACGTACACGCTTGCTTGGTGCATCCCGGCGTATCATCTTTGGGATAGAAATACATCACCAGCCAACGCCCTTTATATTCAGCTATGTTGTGCGCTACGCCACTTTGATCAAAAAGTGTGAAGTCCGGCGCATCTGTTCCAACTTGTGGGACAAGCTGAGCATTCATTCTCCAAATCCACAAGATCAGGGTGAGAAGCGCCGCTATCGGCATCAGCCATTTAACCATTGTGATCATGCGCTAGCCATAACGACGTCTACGTTTTATTTTTTATAGGGGGAAATTATGGCAGAACCACCTTAACGCGAGCAAAAACATTTCTTTCCCGCAGATGTAAATATGAGCGTGCCGGAGTTTTACGTTAAAATTATAGGCTTGCCCCGGTAGCTCAGTGGATAGAGCAACCCCCTCCTAAGGGGTAGGTCACACGTTCGATTCGTGTTCGGGGCGCTTAATTACAGGGATAGCGAAAACTTAGCGCGACCTAACTATCCGCGCGACGCATTGCTTCTGATTAGAAGTGCAACGATACACGCCCGTGTGACATTTGATAAATCATGATCAACTTATTAACCCGCGCGCACCCTGCCTTCACTATTTAACGCGTCCGCAATGGAAGTCACTCTTGAATCTTGTAGCCAATCCTCCAGATCGATATTCAATTTTCTACGCCAATTGGGATGCTCATCTACGGTGCCGGGTAAATTATTTTGCGCCAGCTGACCGAAAACATCTTCCAGGTTGATCGCCATAATCTGACTAGGCGTACGGCCTAAGTAAATGTGTATCGCTTTGGTCAACGCAGTAGTCATTTCATTATTCGACGACGCGCCCGCTATTTCTCCGGGGTGAAGCAAGCCTTCGCGTTGCAGCGCTTGTAACAAACGTACGCGATCTTTTTCCCGCTCTGCATAGCTCCGTTCTCTGACCTCGTCTGATGGAAATAATCCTAAATTGTCGCGCAAGTGCAAATCCTGCCCCGCCCAATATCCCGTGAACGTCGGTAAATCGTGTGTCGTTATTGAGGCCAGTGCCTGCTGCAGATAATCTTGTGGGCGTTTAAAAGAGCCGTCGGAATTTTTCTCAAAATATAACAATTTGTAGGAAAGCACCCCCATACGCGCTAATGATTCTCTAACGATATCCGGAACCGTTCCTAAATCTTCCCCAATAATCATGCAGCGATTTCGTTGACTTTCGAGCGCAAGCAACGCAAGTAAATCTTCGAATGGATAAAGCACGTACGCGCCTTCTAATGGCGTCATACCACGCGGAATCCAAAATAAGCGCATCAATCCCATGACGTGATCAATACGCAGCGCTCCTGAACATCGCATGCTGTAGCGTAATGTTGCGATAAATGGCGCGTAGGCAGCGTTTATAAGTCGATCGGGGATATAGGGAGGTAAACCCCATTCCTGCCCGAGCAAATTAAAATCATCTGGCGGGCAACCTAATGACGCTGCAAGTGCAAACTGGTGTTGATTTGCCCACGCCTCAGCGCCACCGCTATCAACACTTAACGCCAGATCTTGGTAGAGGCCAATACCAATCCGTGTATCCCACGCGCACTGTCCAACCTGTGCGAGCTGAAGTTCCGCGTTCCACTGCAAATATTCGTACAATTCGATTTCTTCTTTCTGTTCCCTCTCGAATTTTTTAACTGCCCGTGCTTCCGGGTTCTTATATTTTTGTGGCCAAACAATCCATCCCCAAATGGCCGCATCGCTTTGGTATAAATGCTCTTGCAACGCTTCAAAAAGCGCGTGGCGACGTAGTGCTTGCCCGGAATTCTTTTGGTATTCTTGAAAACGAACCCCACGTTCGCTGCGAATGTGCAAATGGCGCTGACGAAAATGTTGGTAAAGAAGTTGTAGGATGCTGAATTTAAGTTTCGCAACCTCTGCATATTGCACCAATTCCGACGCTCTGAGCGCGGTCACTTTGTTTTGCAATTCAACACTTGCTACGCACCTACGTGCGGAATCACATTCGTTAAATTCGCTAACTGCTTCGACATCTAAATAAAGCACGTTGAGGAACAGTCTGCTCGAAGGGCTGTAAGGACTACAGTGCGCTGGATTATGCGGAAACAGCGCATGCAGAGGATTCGCCCCGATGACG
>CANMPU010000156.1 GCA_947499755.1 Betaproteobacteria bacterium
TATATACGCCGCAAATATTTCTAAACGGAGATGTTTATCGACCAGGATTTATCTTTGATGACATAGACGAAAAAGTTAAATTAATAAATGCTAAATTGCCACTTGCAAACATCAAAATTCAACTGGATATGCCCGAGACATCAATTTACGATATTGAAGGGAGTATAGAGGTTACCGATGAAGGGCAAACTCCACATGCCGTCGCCTACATTGTCGTGCTGCAAAATAACTTAGCCAATTACGTCATAGCCGGTGAAAACAAAGGGACACTGCTATACCATAATTTTGTTGTGCTTGAACTTCGGGGTCCATTTCCTGTAGATAGATCGGGGTTGGTTAATATTAAGCAAGAAGTCATCCTTCCCGAAAATCCTGATCCTAGGCATATTGTCGTCGCTGCATTCGTGCAAAATAAGAATACCGGCGACGTGTTACAGGCGTTGTCGCTAGACGCCTGCAAATAATACCTTCGCACTGAACTTAGTCGCTTGCGACACGAGTCCATCGGCGTTTCGTCGATGCCAAACAATGCTTGGACACCTGTGCTAACTCCACCTACAATCGCCCTTTTGTCGCTGACACTTTAAGGTACGTCGCCCCCAAGAGAAGCATGGCGGGTCACAAACTCATGCAATCATCGCTATATTGGCGCCTCTCCGGTTTTTATTTCTTCTATTTTGCGTTTATAGGGGCGTTCGCACCTTACTGGAGTCTTTACCTCAAATTCCTGGGGTTCACGGCGCTGCAAATCGGTATTCTCATGTCATTACTCCAGGCGGTGCGCGTATTTTCACCGACGGTATGGGGTTGGCTCGCAGATCGTAGCGGCAGAAGACTCCTCGTAATCCAATGCGCAGCGGCACTTAGTTTGGTCGCGTACTTTGGCGTGTTTTTTGGCACGCAATTCTGGTGGCTGTTTATCGTCATGGCGCTGATGGGCTTTTTCTGGAGCGGGCCACTGCCGCTAGTCGAGGCAACCACGCTAAGTCTGCTCGGTAAAAACGCCGGCAATTATGGCCATGTGCGCCTTTGGGGATCAATTGGTTTCGTGGTAACGGCAATCGGAATAGGCTATATCTTAGATGCAAGCGAAATTGTCGTTTTGCCATACCTCGTGCTTGTATTGCAATTGGGAATACTATTATCGGCAATGCGTGTACCAAATTGCGCTGCGACGCGACATCATGCCGATCACGTGCCATTACGTGAGATTTTGTGCAAACCCGAAGTCATCGCATTCTTCTCAGCTTGTTTTCTCATGAGCGCAGCTCACGGCCCATTCGCCACGTTTTTTCCGATTTACCTGGTCGACCATGGCTACACCAAGGCAGAGGTTGGATTGCTAGTCTCGTTGGGCGCGATATGTGAAATTGGTGCTTTTCTCGCAATGGCCCGCTTGATTCAGTTTTTTACCTTACGTGGGCTTCTCAAGCTGAGTTTTTCACTCGCGGTCGTTCGATTCTTGTTAATGGGATGGGGTGTAGAATCGCTGCTAATCATGATTTTAGCGCAGACTATGCACGCGGCCACCTTCGCAAGCTACCACGGTGCCGCAGTCTCAATGATACATCGCATTTTCCCCGGGCGGCATCAGGCCACGGGGCAAGCGCTTTACTTAAGTTTCACCTTTGGCGCTGGTGGAACAGTCGGTGCGCTCTACAGTGGTTTTTTTTGGGATAAGATAGGCCCTGGATACACATTTACCATAGCAGCAACGTGTGCATTGGCGGGATTGATTTTACTGTGGTGGAAAGTGAAGCTACGCGAAACGCCACAATAGTATTTTGTTATTCGGAAAATAAATCATGCATTGGTGGCAGCGCTTTTTTAAGAACAATCCGCAGCGTTGTATCGTCAACGAATTTGAGGTGCTACACAACAACGAAGAGGGAATTTATGCCACTTCGCGCCCTGCCAATTTTTTTAGTGGCCTACACGCTTGGACGAAAGAATTCATCGCAAGCCCGCACGATTTGGGCGCCGTCATACCCAGTGGGCCGGTATTGGGTAAACGTATCGCGGAACAAGTGCCGCTAGGTGGCGATGGCCTGGTCATCGAGCTTGGTGCGGGTACCGGCACAATGACGCACGCCTTATTAAAGCGAGGAATTGCCAAACAACGATTGATCATAATCGAACGATCTCCCGCACTGGCATCACATCTAGCAAATCGCTTTCCCGACGTTAAGGTCATTCGCGGTGATGCCGCGCGCTTAGTCAACATTCTAGGGGGGATTCCAGATTCAGTTTCTGCAATCGTATCGAGTTTACCATTACATGCGCTGCTGCCAAGTACGGTAAAGGAAATTATCCATCAGGTGGATTCGATCTGCAATTTGGGTACGCGATATATCCACTACACTTTCCACCGCAGTATGGGCTGGAGTCTCAACGAAAACTTTAGGCACATCTATGCCAAACGTGTTTGGCGCAATATCCCTCCCGCCCGTGTCGAGGTATACGAATATCACAAGCAAAATCGTTAGTTCTGGCTTAATACCGTTGGTGCCGTCGTTGCTTACAATTATCTTAAATTAATAGCGCAACCTGATTTATATACGCTATATTGCTTAGTAGATATGCCGCCCAATTTTTAATTGGAAGACTAAAGTGCGCGGCAATTTCAGCCGTTAATAGTGCTGACAGCCTGTGATACACGAAAATCACAAGCAAGCTTAACTGCAGTAGGGCAAACCTGACCGAAAGGCAGGGACGCAAAGTTACCGGTCTAAGGGAGATTTCCTAAGACAGCGGGATTGCCAGGACAAGTGTCTAACTTTAGATCGCCCTCCTGCTCTATTCCCATCCTGCGTCGGCTCTTCTGTGGCAAATCGCAAATTAGTGGCTAGATATTGAACAATGAAACACTATTTGGCAAAGCCAATGAAACGACGCATACAACAACGTGTGACGAGCAACGCGCAAGTCTATGGTAGCTTCGCCCTCATCTGTTTGGTGGTAATTGGAATTGCGGGGGTTGGCTATCATCTTTTATCGCCGGATGGTTGGATCGCGCGGTTTATTCTGCACCTGTGGGAAAAAGGCGCCACGTATACCATCTTCGCATTACTCTGTTTGTCCACTTTTGTTGGCATAGTAAAATTCTGGTTTTTCGATGGCTCGCACACAAAAGGAGGCGATTGGGTTGCCTATCTTTGGGCGATCGCTGGGTTGTTTTTTTGTATTATATTTTTTACGGCAGGCGTGTTTTAAGTCGATAAAACAACGCGCGCGCTCATATAGCGTGGCTTATACAATGATTAAGTCAATCATCCAAGCAATGGCGTATGAAATAATCGCGGCAATAACAAACACCACAACAGCACGGGTAAACCCTTTTGGTATACCTGGGTCATCTAAATAGCGCCCAATAAAATAGCTCGCCACAAAGAACGCTACAGTGGAAATGATTATGCTTGCCATTCAACTTATGAAAAAAGTGCTCCCTCATTGGCAACCTTAACGGTGCCAGGCAGAAGAACCATTAGATAGTGACGAAGTTAGTTGGCGTCCCCAACGAGATTCGAACTCGTGTTACCGCCGTGAAAGGGCGATGTCCTAGGCCTCTAGACGAAGGGGAC
>CANMPU010000157.1 GCA_947499755.1 Betaproteobacteria bacterium
GTAGTCATACGGTTTTTGCAAATAATGCACAACTTGCTGGTCATGTTCATGTTGGTGACCATGCTATCTTAGGTGGATTCACCGTTGTCCATCAATATTGCCACATCGGCGCACATTGCCTGACTGCCTTGGGTACAATTATTTTCCAAGATGTGCCACCCTATATCATTGCCTCGGGAAATGCGGCACGGCCATTCGGAATTAATGTAGAAGGCCTAAAGCGACGTGGTTTCAGTGCAGACGCGATCGTCGCGCTGAAGCGGGCATATAAGGCGATCTATAAATCAGCCTTGAGTTTAGACGATGCGAAAAATCATATTCGAGCGCAAATCTCTAGTTATCCGGAACTAAGTTTATTGTTAGATTTTATAAATTCCTCGCAACGAGGGATTATCCGATAACAGATGATGGATACCTCTAGTCCCTTGATAGGCGTTGTCGCAGGTGAGGCCTCGGGTGATTTCCTGGGCGCTCATTTAATGACCGCATTGAAAGAGGCGTACCCGGGAATTCAATTTGTAGGGATTGGTGGTGCTCAAATGCAGTCTGTTGGCATGGAGCAATTATTTCCAATGGAAAAACTCGCTGTTCGCGGTTACGTTGAAGTTCTAAAACATTACCGCGAGATTGTTGGAATAAGAAAGAAAATAAAGAATTACTTTCTATTAAATCGTCCGGCTTTATTCATAGGGATCGATGCACCGGATTTTAATTTGGATTTAGAATCCGATCTTAAATCTGCAGGTATCCCTACGATCCAGTATGTTTGCCCCGCAATCTGGGCATGGCGCAAAGAGCGTATTTATAAAATCAAACGCTCGATATCTAAGATGTTAACGATATTCCCATTTGAACATTCCGTTCTAGCGCGCGCAGGAATTGCTGCAGATTACGTCGGGCATCCCATAGCGGACCTAATACCCGAACATCCAGACAAATCAAGCGCAAGAGAGAAAATGAAATTACCGCAAAGCGCCTTAGTCGTTGCCCTGCTTCCAGGTAGCCGACAATCCGAAGTTAAAAAGCTAGCCGATCTATTCGTACAAACCGCACAGACATTGTCACGGCACAATCCTGAAATCAGATTTCTCGTACCGCTAGTTAGTCGCGAGACACGCGTAATATTTGAGCTGGCAATTCATCGCAACAATGCATTTCAATTACCAATTACGATTCTATTTGGCCACGCACAGGTTGCGATGGCGGCGTCTGATGTTGTCTTAGCTGCTTCAGGAACAGCTACGTTGGAAGCTGTTTTGATGAAGCGTCCTGTAGTTATTACGTATAAGATGCCGTGGCTAAGTTGGGCAATAACGCAGAGAAAACGATATTTACCTTATGTGGGGTTGCCAAATATATTGGCTGGTGAGTATGTTACGCCAGAGATATTGCAATCTGAGGCTACACCAACAAGCTTGTCTCAGGTATTGTTAAATTTGTTGAACGATGAAGTGATTCGTAGCCGCATGCAATTAAAGTTCATACAGATTCACCGTCAATTAAGATGCAATAGTCGGCAGAAAATAATTCAAGCGTTATCTCCCTTTTTATCGCAGTATCGTGAATTATCTGGAATGGAAATTACAAATCGCCAATATGAAACTGCAGATGCTTATATGCGGAGTTGATGAGGCGGGGCGAGGCCCGCTGGCTGGTCCCGTAGTTGCCGCGGCGGTAATATTTATTCCCGGGAAGCCGATCCTCGGCGTTGCCGATTCGAAAACACTTAAGCCACAAATCCGTATGCGACTTGCAGAGACCATTAAGAAGAATGCATTGGCTTGGAATATCGCCTCGGCAACGGTTGAAGAAATTGATAGCTTAAATATTCTCCAAGCAACGTTGTTAGCGATGCGGCGAGCAATCTGTGGGATGTCAGTTGCGCCAACCTCAGTACTGGTCGATGGCCCACATCGCCCTTTGGTAGATTTCCCCGTGACGCCCGTAATAAAAGGCGATAAACTCATAGCGGAAATATCAGCTGCCTCGATTCTTGCAAAAGTGGCGCGAGATGAAATTATGGTTGCTATGCATATGCAGTATCCAGTTTACGGATTTGATCACCACATGGGTTATCCGACATCACTGCATTTAGATATGCTAAAACTACACGGGGTGACCAACATTCACCGAAAAAGCTTCGCACCTGTAAAAGCAGTTATGTCACGGCAAGCGGGTACCTGAAACAATATGATAATTAATTTTGGAAGGACGAAAATACAATGAAACTAGCGCTTCTACTGCATATTTTAGGCGTGGTGGTATGGATTGGGGGAATGTTCTTTGCCTATGTGGCGCTGCGTCCGGCAGCCGCTAAATTGCTGGAACCGCCTCAAAGCTTACCACTGTGGAGGGAAACGTTAACAAATTTTTTTCGATGGGTTTGGACAGCGATCATTTTTATCCTTGTGAGCGGACTGTATATGATGGATCAGATGGGACGAGGGTCTACTATCCCTTTATACGTTTGGGTTATGTTTGGCATTGGGATAGTGATGATGATGATTTTTTTACATATATTTTTCGCACCCTACGCTCGATTACGGCGCTTTGTCGATGCTCAGGATTGGAAGTCCGGAGGTGCGGCGCTTGCGCAAATAAGATTGCTGGTTGGTATTAATCTAATTTTGGGATTGGCCGTTATATTTATTAGTACCTTAGGCGCTCTCAACCTGTGATTTGTCGTTTCTGCTTGGATTGAAAATATACTGCGTCGAAAATGGAGGAAATATTTTCCTCTAGCAGAGCGCAATGGTTACACATGGCAATAGCGGCAAATAACCTAAAAAACAGGCGTAAATTTAAGAAGTTATTCCTCAGTTTTTTCTCAAGTCCTATCAGTTCCTTCCGATAAATAGATTATCGAAAACCCTTCCGTCGAGGGTTACGGTGGTTGCCTATGCCCTTGCGTATCAGGCAGCGCTTAAATCTGTTCCAAACTGGGCTAAGTCAAAATGTCGGTCATTATTGGTTACGTGATTATCTTGGTATGTGTCCTCGGAGGATTCGTCCTTTCCGGAGGCCACGTCAGTGCCTTATTTCAGCCGGTTGAACTATTGATCATATTCGGCTCTGCCATTGGCGCATTTATCGTCGGCAATACCGGCAAGGTCATTAAATCGACGCTTAGATCATTACCGACGTTACTGAAAGGATCAAAGTTTACAAAAGACTTGTACATGGAACTATTGTCCTTGCTCTATACCATTTTGGCGAAAGTGCGTAAAGAAGGGTTGATGTCGGTTGAGTCTGATGTTGATGACCCGGAAAAGAGCCCGATTTTTTCAAAGCATCCAAAAATCCTAGGGGATCACCACGCGATGGAATTTATAACGGATTATCTCCGCCTGATGGTCGGTGGGAATCTGAATGCATTCGAAATAGAAAATCTCATGGACAACGAGATTGAAACGCATCATCAAGAAGGCGATGTGCCAGTTCAGGCACTAAATAAAATTGGCGACGGATTACCTGCTTTTGGGATCGTGGCTGCGGTGATGGGTGTGGTCCACACCATGGCGTCCGTCGGGATACCGCCAGCAGAGCTGGGAAAAT
>CANMPU010000158.1 GCA_947499755.1 Betaproteobacteria bacterium
TTCGGTCATTTTACTCGACGAAGTCGAGAAGGCGCACCCAGATGTCTTTAACGTTTTGTTGCAAGTTCTCGACGACGGACGTATGACAGATGGACAGGGACGCACAGTCGATTTTAAAAATACCGTGATCGTGATGACTTCGAATCTTGGCTCACAAAATATTCAGGCGATGGCTGGCAGCGACTACGGCGTTATTAAGCTGGCGGTATTGGCCGACGTGAAGACGCATTTTCGTCCTGAATTCGTCAATCGTATCGACGAAATCGTCGTGTTCCACGCGCTTGACGAGAAAAACATTAAATCTATCGCGAAAATTCAGCTTGGTTATCTGGAGAAACGGCTTGCAGCGATGGAGATGAAGCTGGAAGTCAGCGACACTGTGCTCACACAATTAGCAGCGGCGGGCTTCGATCCGGTGTATGGCGCGCGGCCGCTAAAACGTGCAATTCAGTCGCAGCTGGAAAATCCGTTAGCAAAACAAATACTGGAAGGAAAGTTCGCGGCCAAAGATACGATTAAGGTGGATTATAAGGATAGGGATTTTTCTTTTAAGAAACGTTGATGGAATTCCGCGCCATTGCGATGAATATTGTCAGATTGGATTGCTATCCTTTAGGGCACGCACAACCTTATCAAGACTATTTACCAACGTGCGCGCCTCGCTAGCAGTGAAGTAGCAAGAATACAGCGATTCGATTTGCCGACGATAAATCGGCCACATTTTTTTTCGTGTCTCTTTGCCGGTCTGCGAAATTACACAGAAATTTCCTCTACGATCATGTGGGCAGTGCTCGCGGTTTATTAGTCCGGCTTTTTCAAGGCGGTCGGCGAGGCGGGTAAGATTGCTTCTCGATAAAACGACGCGCTCCGCTAAATCATGCATGCGTAAACGTCCACCGTCTGCTTTTTCCAATTCCCAAAGCACGTCATACCAACTAAGCGGCGGAAGGCTTGCCGCCGATAACGCGCTCTCTATCTGTTCTAGCAATAGAGTATGCGCGAGCAAGAACAATCCCCAAGAACGAGATTTAATATCCGAGTCTTCTTTAGCCATTGATTCCTCTGTGTAAAAACGCCGTAAGGGCAAATTCTTGCATAATGTAGTTGCAATTGCAACCAACTTGTCATATAATTGCACACGCAATCATCGTGATTGCAACATTAAACAAAAAGGAGACTGGTCATGAAGATAATTAATCACACAGAGTTACAGGCGCGTATTGCGAGCAATGTAAGTTTGGCCCTATTAGAAGCGCTACCCGAAAAATATTACCGCGATGGTCACTTACCTGGGGCAATACTGTTCCCGCATGATCAAGTTAAGCAACTCGCACCAGCCCTACTTCACGACAAAGAGGCAGAGATCGTAGTCTACTGCGCCAGCGCGACTTGCCAAAATTCGCATATCGCGGCCAAGCAACTTATCGCGTTAGGTTACGGCAACGTTGCCGTCTACGCAGGCGGCAAAAAAGAGTGGAGTGAAGCAGGGTTAGTTTTCGAAAAAAATGAAGATAAGATTAGCGCGTAAGAACTCGGGGCTACTGATGTTCACGGCCTCTGCGTTTACGTGCCTTTGGGGGGGGCTGATTTGTGCATTACGAAGTTCTCAAGCGCTTCGGCGGCACCCGCGAGGGCCGCAATGCCCGCCTCGGGGATCAATATAGGGACACCTATTCTTTCTGCGATCTGGAACTCGACGCCAAATTCTCCGCTCGGCATAAAAAATGGGCGTAGGCCCTGAGGACGCAACGGAATGATATAGTGCAGCGACGCTTGGCCTTGCTTGTTTAATGGTTTGCTCGCCAGGCCAGCCAAAAATTGTCCGATGGCGACATTTTTTATTTTAATCGTATGTCGGCTATGTGCGGTCGATTCGAAAGTAATGCTTACGGTGCCGCTTTCGCTATCGATTTCAGAGCCAATGATGCCGGCGATTTCTGCTAATACCTCCATGCTAACTCCTCTTTCGTGAACGATATGTTGGATTATAGCGTCAATTATTTCTAGGTCGCGGGAGTCGGCTTTGGTTACAATAAACGCCAATCGGTTTCAGCCGAGGTGAAAGTGGAACAAATCGTTATAACCTGGCGCGAACTCCTAGTTGTTGTCGCGATCGTATTAGCGCTATACGTTGCGGAATTAATTTGGTTCATGGGCTTGTCGAAGAAAAGCCGACTCTCAGGACAGTCACCCGAACACAGCGCGGATCTTATTGCTCTTAAAACAGAGGTCGCAGAATTACAAACCCAATGTGATAATCTGCAAAAAACGCTAGAACAATTACGTAATTCTCAGTATGCCCATCCGCGTTATGGACAAGCGATCCAAATGGCGCAACAAGGTTTGGAAGCGGCAAACGTGGCGGATGGATGCGATATATCAATGAGTGAAGCCGAATTAATCGTCGCGTTGTATAAAGCGCGATCCTAGGTATCCCGAACGCGAAATTCAGCTAGGCATTCAGCAAGCGTAGGTGCATGATCAAGGTCTTGTAAAATGACGTTTCCGGAAAAATCGCTTGCGCCGTAGCGAGTGTCTCCATTGGGTAATGTTGTTACCCAAATCGTGAAAAAAGGATTTATCCCGTTATACGGGTAGTAGTTTATGGTAGTGATAGCCATTTTACTTTACTGCCAAAAATGCGTTTTGTGTTTGTCTAATAGACTTCGGCGTTATTTCGCAAGGGATATATCAATTTTTAACTTACTAAAATATTACGTGTTTGTCGCATCTAGAATCGACATCGAATCACCGTATGCAGAAACCCACGCATATGCGCAATAACATGAAAACAAACTCGAGTAATTATACGATCACCGCGATAGTGCTGCATTGGCTAATTGTATTGTTGATCGTTCCGGGGTTTTGTGTCGGGCTCTATATGGTAGAGCTAAAACTAAGCCCGGAGAAATTGCAGCTTTATTCGTATCACAAATGGATAGGCGTCACCGTACTCTGGGTCACCGTACTGCGGTTGCTATGGCGTTCGACGCATCGTGTACCGCCGCTTCCTGACACGACACCACGATGGCAAAAGCAAATTGCCGGAGGTGTTCATATACTTCTGTATATCCTCATCGTTGCGCTACCCCTAAGCGGCTGGATGTTTAGCTCCGCATCCGGGTATTCTGTTAAATATTTAGGCGTGTTCCCGCTCCCTGATTTTCTGCCAAAAGATAAAATTCTCGCGGAATCCTTAAAGGAATTACATGAAACCTTGGCTTGGGGATTGGCGAGTCTCGTAGCATTGCATGCAGCAGCGGCACTAAAGCATTATTTCGTTGACAAAGATAATGTACTACAACGTATGCTCCCTTTTTTGCCTAATAGAGCTCCCTAGGAAAGCAGCAATGACCTTAGCTAAAAAGTTTGCCATAACTCGCTACTGCTTGCTCGTTGCGGCATTCATCGCTTCGTCGTCTGCATCTGCCGCTGACGCGAGCTCGGGAAATATCGCTCTGTCTGCAAGTTCTATTCATTTTGTCTCTACGCAAATGGGCGTTGCGGTTGCGGGAAGGTTTCGCTCCTTTAGTGGCTGGGTGAAC
>CANMPU010000159.1 GCA_947499755.1 Betaproteobacteria bacterium
AAGACCCTATCCCTATTGGATTGTAATGATCCTGTCACCAGCTGATATTATTTGCAAAGATTTTCTAGATAATTTAAATTCTGAGCTTTGCGTTGCCTAATAGCGAGGTTATTCAGTGGAAGAGCTTTACGACAAAGAAACTCTGTTGCGCATGGACGCATCATGGGGAAAAGGACGGCTATTAGTCAAAACTTTTCGATGCACACTTGAGGCAAAAAGTAAAACCGCGCGCTCGATAGATCGCGGGGACTGTTGGTCCGAAACCGCAACATGGGCGCGACGGGACGGTCACAATCACTTTGCGACGGAACTTGACCATTGCACGCTAGAGTTTAACAATTTGGTTCCAGAGGACTTTCGCTATTAAACGTTTTTACGCAGGCCGTTAATATTCCCGAGATCCAGTAACACCCGCGAACAACTGGGACTAGGCTACGCGAGGCGCACCCTCAAGTGCCCCCTGGCATTTCCTCGGCCGCATCAAACGCAGTTATAAAAATGGCAAGATTTCTCTGAAAAACCCTGCGGTATCCGACCTATCCTAGTGATAGAATCCTCCCTAGTCGTTGAATTCTCACTTATCATGATATCAGGCAAAATAAATATAAAAACCGAGGAGCGTTTAGGCTCCTATCTCCTGGCTCAGTGCGTTGCCCTATGATGCTTATGGTACAACTCGCATCTAAAGCAGCAAATATTCGCAATGAGCTAGTAATTTCTGGCAATCTCAAAGGTCCGGTTTTGGTAGTTAAATAGGTGGGCCCGTTCTAGTCCTTGCATGAAACGTTTGCGCAGCGCTTTAGGTGTTTTTATCGTCCTGCTAGTTTGCGTCTCGTGTAGCGTCCTTCCTATTGCGGAAAAAGAACCTGCCAGTTCGCGTGTCGTGCCGTCGAGCGCAGGCGAGCAAATCGTAATATATGCGCTTGGCTTGGTTGGTATTGATTATCGCTTCGGGGGAAAAAATCCCGCAAGCGGGCTAGATTGTAGCGGTATGGTCGCTTACATTTATAAAAACGCGCTCGGAATAAATCTGCCGACAAACGCGTTGCTAATCGCGCAAATAGCGCGACCCATTGATAAAAATAAATTACGCCCTGGGGATCTAGTCTTCTTTAATACCTTGCAGCGCCCGTTTTCTCACGTCGGAATCTACATTGGCGAAGCGAGATTCGTCCACGCACCAGGGACAAACGGGAAAATAAAAATCAGTAGCCTGGAGTCTGCGTACTACTTACGCTCATACCAAAGCGCCGCCACACTATTCCCGTAAATCTGCATGTATGGTTGTATTAAGCGAGCGCATTCACTTTCGCAGCCATGATAAAGTCGTTTTCATGTAGCCCGGTAATCTTATGCGTTTGGAATACCACATGGCAGTAACCCCAGCCAAAACTAATGTCCGGATGATGGCCCTCCGCTTCGGACAACTTACTTACTTCATTTACCAATGCCCAGGCCGATGCGAAATCATTAAATTTGAATTCGCGCCTTAGCTTGGTTCCGTTTTCAATTAAACTCCATTCTTTTGCCTCGACCAGAAGATTTTGCGCTTGCTGCAAGGTGAGCGGCGAAATACCACCGCGGCATGGCGTACACGTTTTTGTTGTGAGTGACATTATTTTCTCCGTAAGTTAGTAACTTGCACTAGGGCACAGTGTTCGTGCGCTTTTTTCTAAAATGAGTTTCATTTTCGTAATACGATACAATCTCGTTTTCTGCACACCAGCCAGGAACGCCCAACAAAGGCAACGGTGGAATTGTCGCGCTGGACTGCGCGGGATCGATTGCTGAGATGTATTCGCTGACGTTTTCGTCAAGGATGCCGATTTGTTCTTCAAGGCCTTTTGCAAAAAATGGTTGGTCTTTAGCTAAAAATACACACCGTCCGGTTATACCGATAAAAGGCCGCAGCGCTTTTTCATACAAAGCGTGACCGAAGAGATAAAAGCGCATTTCCTCGCGAACCCTTTGTCGACACGACCAAAACAATTCCTTCCATTGGTGCTCGCGCAGCAGAGAAGTGAGCTCAACACTTGAGCTTACTACAATCACACCGCTCTCATCGAAGAGAGTCAATAAATCCTGGCTAGCATTGCGATTTGATTGCGAATCGGCTAGCTTGCTCTCGACGAAATGGCGCGCATTTAGCAACGCCTTTGATTTTGGAAATGTCATCCATACCAAAAGGTTAAAATAATCATGCCAATTCTCGCTGCGGATTTGCAACTCTCCTTCGAGGTAAATACGCGGTTCGTAGCGATTGCCAAACTCTCCTGTTTTAACCGCATGGGGAACGACAGTTATTTTTCCTCCATTCATATTACACAGCGAATTTGTCGACGAGTTCAGTGCTTCCTGGTAGGCCTTTAGCGTGGGCCAGTCCTGCTCGAATTGCTGGAATTGCAAGGCTCTACGGACAAGCGGGGTGAACATTGGAGACCGGCGGTAAAACTCGCGGTTCCACGGCAACGTGGAGTCAGCCTTGGACATATTTCAATAACGACACGATGTTATGAAAATAATATTTTACTTTCCAACTAGGATTTTTAATGTCGACGAGCGGAACTCTTGACGATAAAGTACAAGCACAACGCCAATAGATGCGGTCACCAATAACCACGGATGAATAAACCACGCCAAGGCGGCGAGGCCAAAATAATATCCGCGCAAACCTGCATTAAAATTGTTGCCGGCAAGAGAAAGAATGTGCGCTGCGCGTTTAATAAAATTTGCACACGCCTCTTCAGAGTCCTTATTTTGTTCCGGCGCGCTACCGATAAGAATTGATACAAAAGTAAATTGGCGTATCGACCAACTAAACTTAAAAAACACGTAAACAAAAATAACGATCAGTAATAGGATTTTAACCTCCCAAACCGCCTCCGAGGCATATTTTGCAAAAGGCAGCTCCGCGACGATCATCATAATCTTTTCTGTGGTACCAAGTAGCGCGATCAATCCCCCCAGTATTAGGATGGTGGTGGACGCAAAAAAAGTATTCGTATTGGTTAGTGTGCTTAGTAGATAACAATCCATTATGCGCTGATCACGCGCGACGACTCTCGCCATCCATTCGTGGCGATGGATTCGCATTGCTTTAAGGATAGTCGGTGTACGCGAGCTATTCGAATCTGCGACATAGGTGTAGATTCCCCAGGACGCTAAGAACCACGCTAGCGCAAACGCATCTGCAAAACTGGCTGTAAACAATTGGATCTCCTGCTTAATTGGTAACGGCTACGAAGTGTTAGGTAAATAGAGTTAGCACGCCGGTGTAGCCATAGAGTCGATCGTGCACAATCTCGCCACTACAAAAAACACCAACTAGTGGAAAATCACCCAGTTCATCACGAATCATATTTAATTCTTCAGAGTTTTTTCCAAATAAATTGGCACCACGTCCTATGGATGAAAAGTATAAACCCCCGCGCGGCAACCCCTTGATGTCCCTCTTGAGATTCGCGAGCATACGGCTCATTTCTTCCCATGCGCTGTTCGCGTCGCGCCGACAGAACATTATTTTTGTACCTTCGTCG
>CANMPU010000160.1 GCA_947499755.1 Betaproteobacteria bacterium
CCCACTCGCCGGAAGACTATATTCACCGTATCGGTCGTACTGGACGTGCAGGCGCCTCTGGAACAGCGATTTCTCTGGTTGCGCCAGAAGAAGAACGTTATCTGAAAGAAATCGAAAAACTGATTAAATGCGAAATTCAGAAGGTCAGCGCGACATTGCCCACAGCAGAGCGCAAAATTGATAAAGCGCCGCACGAACGAGTACGCGCGACCAGGACACCAACGACTACGCCAAAAAAACCCGAGCACGATTCGTGGTTCGACAAGCCCTACGAACCCTCTCTCGACGCCACGACGCCTCCACCAGCAGAACGGCCTGCCACGCACAAACCTAAAGGCGAAGTTGCCGCTATATTGTTGCGCCGCCAAAGCTAGGCTAACCGCTCAAGATTTAGCTGCGTGTTACGCCGTTGTACGTTTTCTTTTTGCAGGTAATTCAAATATCCGTTCGGGGTATAACACAAGATGAATGATTTTGCGTTTGCACGGGTACTCCATGTCCTAGGTGTCGTGCTTTGGATCGGCGGTGTAGCGTGGATTACAACGGTTTTTCTCCCCTTTATTCGCCAATTTAAATCCGCCGCAGAGAGGGTAGTATTTTTTGAAAATATAGAGAGACGCTTTGCCAAACAGGCGCGTGTGGCCACTCTGTTGGTAGGTGCGAGTGGTTTTTATATGGTATCGGTACTGCATGCGTGGGGCCGTTTCACCAAAGTAAGCTTTTGGTGGATGCATGCCATGGTTTTAGTTTGGTTAGTGTTTACGGTGATGCTGTTTGTGCTCGAGCCCTTGGTGTTACGAAAAAGGCTTAAGGAACTGGCGCAGCGTGATCCAGAAAAGACGTTTGCGCAAATACATAGGTTGCATTGGGCGTTACTCGTATTAAGTTTGATCGCCGTGGGGGGCGCAGTTGCCGGGAGTCATGGTTGGTTTTTGTTCCAAGGTTGATAGGGCTTTATGAAACCACTACGCCTCGCACTTGATACAAATATTTGGCTTGATTGGCTGGTGTTTGAGGACAAGAGTGTCGATGCGATTAAAGAGACCGTAAATAGTGGAGGCGCACTAATATTTATTAGCACGGAATGTGAGCAGGAGCTAGCGCGCGCGTTGGGTTACCCTTTCGGACCAAAAACCCTAGATATCGCAAGCCAAAACGTGTGCCTTGAACAATGTCGAAAAGTTGCGCAAATGTTAGATAGAAAAAATGGAGGATGTGAATCCGTGCCAAAGAATCACGCAGGCTTGCCACGATTACCAATATGCCGCGACCGCGACGATCAGAAATTTCTCGAACTGGCGTACGAGTGTCGCGCGGATTTCTTAATTACTAAGGATTTAGCTTTGCTGACGCTTGATTCGCCCGATCTACGGTTTCGTATTATTAAGGCGCAGCAATTTTGCATCATGGCCGATACTATCTAGTGTGCGTATAACACAGATTTAATCAATGACGATGCTAAACCAAACAGTAAACGAAAATGCCAAAGTATTGGATGAAGCGATCATGCAATTCCAACACGACGACGCGCTTGGTGCGGAGGCACAGTGCAATTTAATTCTCAAAGAAAGCCCTAAGTTCGGTGCAGCCTGGAGCCTAGGTGGCGTGATTGCCGCTGCGACTGCGCGCTTACCATTAGCGATTGAACGTTTTCAAAAGGCGGTTGAATGCGAGCCCAATAATAGCGCGTTCCTCACCAATCTTGGTAAGGCATTGCGTGATGCCGCCAGATCTGTTGAGGCGCTGGATTTCTGCCAACGTGCCGTCAATGCCGATCCGCAATCGGCAGACGCACTTAATAATTTAGGTTTTGTTTTGCTTGACCTCAATCGGACTGCCGAGGCTGAAAGTGTATTTGTTCGCGCACTGGCAAATGCGCCGCGACATTTTTCCGTGTGGAATAACCTTGGGATCATACAGCGCGCGCAAGGTAAAAATAATGAAGCGCTGAATAGCTTTATACAATCGCTGGCAATCAATTCCACGTATGCGGAGGCGCGCGCCAATCTTGGCATGCTTTTGCTCGAAACCCATAACGCTGAAGAAGCGCTACCGCATTTGCGCCAAGCTGCTGCCGCATTACCAGGGCATGCGCCGCCACATTTGTATTTCGAAGAAGGGCAGCCACTCTACCGTTGTGTGGAATCCTTGGTCGGAAAAAAACGCAACATTAGGTGATATGGGGGAGAACGGATATGTAACGATGGTTTGCGTTGAGAGCGCGAATGCCGATGAAGATGTTATCAACTTGGCGCCAGGAGCGGAGCACCACCTTTGCACGCGGATATCTATCGAGGATTTGTAACCTTAACGATTCCCTGATGCAATAACGAGTGGCGGCTCGTCCATTAACGCGATTTGTTCGCGTAGCTCTAGGATGCGATCTTGCCAGTAGCGTTGTGTATTGAACCAGGGGAAGGCTGCCGGAAACGCGGGATCGTTCCAACGACGCGCGATCCAAGCCGAATAATGAATTAAGCGTAAGGTGCGCAGCGCTTCGACCAGATGCAGCTCTGCTTCGTTGAAATCAAAAAAATCTTCGTAGCCAGTGAGAACGGCGCCAAGTTGGCGCGCCATGTCGTCTCGATCGCCTGATAACAACATCCATAAATCCTGAACGGCCGGCCCCATGCGGCTATCGTCGAAATCTACAAAATGCGGGCCAGCAGAAGTCCAAAGCACATTTCCTGCGTGACAATCTCCATGCAGACGCAGATGCGTGGTCGACCCCGCGCGCGCGTAACATCGGCGCACGCCTTCCAAAGACAGTGTGATCACGCTGCCGTAAGCTTGCGCAAGGTCTGGCGGTATAAAGCCCTGTGAGAGTACGTATGCGCTCGCCTCTTCGCCGAAGCTCGCAATATCAAGTGTAGGTCGCTCACGGTAGGGCTGCACGGCGCCCACCGCGTGAATGCGCGCGATAAAGCGCCCCATCCACTCTAGGGTATCTGCATGATCAAACTCCGGTGCGCGGCCGCCATGCTTGGGAAATACGGCGAAACAAACTCCCTCAAAATGATGTAAGGTCGTTTCTTTTTTGAGGGTGAGCGCCGCGACCACCGGTATTTCGCGATCAACCAAGTCTTGAACAAACAGATGCTCTTCGAGGATTGCCGCATCGCTCCAGCGCTGTGGACGATAAAATTTAACGACGAGCGGAGGCGCGTCCTCGATACCTATTTGATAGACGCGATTCTCGTAGCTATTCAGCGCGAGCATGCGGCCGTCTACGCGCAAACCGAGGCTTTCGACCGCGTTAAGTACGCGATCGGGGCTTAAGGTCGCGAATGGCAGAAGCGCATCGCTCGTTACTTGTGAACTAGTACTAATCTCCAGAAGGCCGCTTAATTAAATTTCCCTAAATAGTTTTTTTTCGCGAGCTCGACGCCGCAATGACGCAGAATGTCGTACGCCGTTGTGATATGAAAGTAGAGGTTAGGGTGGGTAGCATTCAACAGATAAACCAGGCCGGTAAATGTCATGTCTTCCTTGCCAGCTGGAACAGTAATAGATTTATCTTCAGAGCCGTCAA
>CANMPU010000161.1 GCA_947499755.1 Betaproteobacteria bacterium
GCCATTCGTTACTAGCGGTATTCGCATCGGTACACCGGCAATGACAACACGCGGTTTTGGCCTTCCTGAGGCAGAGAAGCTTTCAAATCTCATCGCCGATGTTTTGGAAACGCCGAGCGATGATAAAGTCATTCAGCGTGTATCCGGTGAAGTTCAAGTCATGTGCAGCAAGTTCCCAGTTTACGCACATTAATTTTTTTAATTGATTACCCATAAGGAGTCTGCTATGTCTCACCGACCAGGTCGCAATCACCTTTTTGTTCCCGGCCCAACCAATGTTCCTGATCGCGTACAACGCGCGATGGTGGTCGCAATGGAGGATCATCGTTCGTCGAAATTCCCTGAATTGCCAACCCACCTTTTCGCCGAGTTGAAAAAGGTATTTAAAACCCATCATGGCCAAGCCTTCATTTTCCCTTCGTCTGGAACCGGCGGATGGGAAGCAGCGCTGACCAATACGCTATCGCCAGGTGATAAAGTCCTCGCATCGCGTTTTGGGCAGTTTAGCCATCTCTGGATTGATCTTGCTAGACGCATAGGTTTAAACGTCCAAGTTCTCGAAGAAACCTGGGGAACGGGTGCGTCCCCTGAAAATATCGGTAAAGTTTTGAGCGCCGACACCAAGCACGAAATTAAGGGCGTAATGGTCGTACACAATGAGACAGCGACTGGCGTGACCAGCGACGTTGCGGCAGTTCGCAAGGCCATGGACGCAGCCAAGCATCCAGCGCTACTCTATGTCGATGGAATTAGCTCGATTGCAAGCTTAGATTTCCGCATGGACGAATGGGGCGTTGATCTCGCAATTGCCGGCTCACAAAAAGGTTTCATGCTACCAGCCGGTATCTGTATGGTCGGCGCTAGCGCAAAAGCCTTAGAAAAACGTAAGGAAGCGAAGTGCACCCGCGTCTATTTTGACTTTGAAGACATGATCAAGGCGAATGCAACCGGCTATTTTCCTTATACGCCAGCCTTACCCATGTTGTATGGCCTAAAAGAGTCGCTCGCGATTCTGCATGAAGAAGGATTGGACAACGTTTTTGCGCGTCACCATCGCTTGGCGGAAGGCGTGCGTGCCGCAGTTAAGGGATGGGGGCTTACACTTTGCGCGAAGGACCCAAAATGGTATTCCGATACAGTTAGCGCGGTCATGGTACCGCAGGGATTCAACGGCGCTCACGTTATCGACGTTGCCTACCGTCGCTACTATCTCGCCCTTGGTGCTGGCCTATCTGAAGTTGCAGGCAAATTATTCCGCATTGGGCATTTAGGTGATATGAACGAAGTGTCCCTGCTGGGCGCTCTTGGTGGCGTAGAGATGGCGATGCTCGACGTTGGCATTCAAATTACTCCGGGAAGCGGTGTTGGCGCAGCTGTAGAATACTATCGCTCGCATAACCCAATCGCTAAAGACGCGATGATGCCGCGTCCATAAATGAGCCACCGATACTTATTGAAAGGAATTTAAATGTCGCACCATGTCGTGTTTCTTGATCGTGCATCGCTGAAGGCAAAGGTAAAACGTCCATTATTCGAACATACTTGGGAAGAATACGAACAAACGGCCGCCAGCGAGATTTTGCCTAGACTCGCCAAGGCAACCATCGCTATTACCAATAAAGTTCCACTGCGTGCAGATACGCTCAGCAAATTACCAAATCTTAAAATGATCGCTGTCGCCGCTACCGGCACAGACGTAATCGATATCGAGCATTGTCGTAAACAAGGGATTGCCGTTGCGAACATTCGAAATTATGCCGTGCATACTGTTCCGGAGCACGCGTTCGCGATGATATTGGCGCTCACGCGCAATATGATTGCTTATCGTGAAGATGTACACAATGGCGCCTGGGGTAAAACCGACCAGTTTTGTTTATTTAATCGGCCAATCCGTGATCTGTTTGGCGGAACCATAGGGATCATAGGTGAAGGCGCCATAGGACAAGGCACCGCGAAAATTGCGCGGGTCTTTGGTATGAACGTATTGTTTGCCGATCATGAGCCCCCAAAAGCACCAGGCGTAGAATTTACCGCTATGGATACTGTGTTACGTGAAAGCGATGTTATTACGCTACATGTACCACTGACGGCATCGACCAAGCACATGATTAGCACGCCGCAGTTCAAGATGATGAAACGCACCGCGATTCTCATCAATACGGCGCGAGGTGGTCTAGTCGATGAGCAGGCCCTAATACAAGCGCTCAAGGAAGGCTTGATTGCCGGCGCTGGTTTTGACGTGCTTACTGTCGAGCCGCCGAAGAACGGGCACCCTTTAATTGACTTGCGCATCCCGAATTTTATTCTTACGCCGCACAATGCGTGGGCGAGTGATGGCGCCATGCAATTTTTGTCAGACCAAATGATAGACAATATTGACCTTTGGCAAAAAGGTACTCCGCAGCATCTAGTAACGTAATTTAAACGCGCTGTCTAGTCGCTACGCCAAGGCAGCGCGTTTCAGCGTTTCTTTCAAGTATTTTCCGGTAAAGCTTTGTTGGCTACGTGCCAGCTCTTCAGGCGCACCCTGTGCGATAATTTCCCCGCCGCCGTCACCGCCTTCTGGTCCGAGATCAATTACCCAGTCTGCTGTTTTAATAACATCAATGTTGTGCTCAATCACAACAACGCTATTGCCGTGGTCGCGCAGTCGATGCAGTACTTTTAACAGCATATCAATATCATGGAAATGCAATCCCGTGGTCGGTTCGTCAAGAATGTAAAGTGTCCTACCCGTATCCCGCTTTGAAAGTTCAAGAGAAAGTTTGACACGCTGCGCCTCTCCACCCGATAGCGTCGTTGCGCTTTGTCCGAGCGTAATGTAACCAAGGCCCACGTCGAGAAAGGTACGTAATTTTCTCGCGATAACAGGCACTGCCGCGAAAAAATCATTCGCTTGTTCCACTGTCATTTGCAATATCTGATGGACATTTTTCCCTTTGTATTGAATTTCGAGCGTCTCACGGTTATAGCGCTTACCGAGGCAAACATCACAAGGCACATAGATATCCGGTAAGAAATGCATTTCTACTTTAATCAGCCCATCTCCCTGGCAGGCTTCGCAGCGGCCTCCCTTAACATTGAAGGAAAAGCGGCCCGGACCATAGCCACGTTCGCGTGATGCAGGTACACCGGAAAATAAATCCCTAATAGGTGTAAACAAACCGGTATAGGTAGCGGGATTTGAGCGCGGCGTGCGCCCAATGGGACTCTGATCAACACTAACCACCTTGTCAAAAAATTCTAGGCCCTGTATATCCTCATACGCTGCAGGCTCTTCGTTGCTGCCGTAAAGGTGTCTCGCGACTGCACGAAAAAGCGTGTCATTAATCAGTGTTGATTTACCAGAACCGGATACACCGGTCACACACGTGAATAGCCCAACAGGTAAAGTCAGTGTTATCCGCTTTAAATTATTACCAGTTGCCCCCACAATTCGCAGTAACTTTTTACGATCGGGTTTATGTCGTAATAGTGGTAACGGTATACGACGTTTGCCTGACAAGTATTGGCCCGTTAGTGATTCTTT
>CANMPU010000162.1 GCA_947499755.1 Betaproteobacteria bacterium
TGGCGACACCTAATTTGGGTGACAGCCTCTCGCTCGCCGCATTTGCGGGTGGGCCTGTAGTGGGGATTGCCAGTTTTGTTTTACAAAAGTTATTTAAGGATCCTATTGATCAACTCGCCGCCTATGAATATCAGGTTAGCGGAGGATGGGCGGATCCGACAGTCGTCAAAGTAGGTAGTAAGCCAGCGGCAAAGCCTACAGATAAACCCTCAAAGTGAATTTGAATCTATCTTTGCGGTAAACCTGTAAGATGTTCTAAGTGTTTTTATTCGTACCTTGATGCAGGGAACTATGGTTAAGAACCACGGCTTAATACGTTAAGAAAAGATAATGATGATCTCCAGAGCAAAAAATGCGCACATTAAATCCAAGACTGCAGCGTTGGATACCTCTTCCCCGGCGAATATATTTCGCGTAGCCGGAATACAGATGGCGTCCGGGCCGCAGGTTTCTGGCAATTTGCAAGAAGCGCGACGTTTGATCGAAATCGCAGTGCGTCATGGTGCAAAATTGGTCGCGCTACCTGAGTATTTTGCGATTATTGGTTTGAAAGATCAGGATAAAGTGGCGGCGCGGGAAGTCGAAGGTAAGGGTCCAATTCAGGAGTTTTTAGCGGCTATGTCCAAAAAACATAAGATTTGGCTGGTAGGTGGCTCGGTGCCGTTAACTGCATCGGTGCCAAACCGGATTCGGAATAGTTGTTTAGTCTACAATGATAAAGGAGAACTGGTTGCCCGCTACGATAAGATTCACCTTTTTGGGCTTGACCTTGGATCTGAGCATTTTTCTGAAGAGAAAACGATAGAGGCGGGCGATAAAGTCGTTGTTGTCGATACCCCGTTTGGGCGCTTAGGGTTGTCGATATGTTATGACCTACGGTTTCCTGAGCTTTATCGCGCGATGGGAAAGGTCGACATTATCCTTGTACCATCGGCGTTTACCGAAACAACGGGACGCGCTCATTGGGAAACGCTCATTCGGGCACGTGCAATTGAAAACCTCGCCTACGTGTTGGCACCCGCACAAGGGGGATACCACGTTAGCGGTCGTGAAACGCATGGCAATAGCATGATCGTGGATCCGTGGGGGGTTATATTAGACCGATTGCCACGTGGATCCGGCGTCGTCGTGGCAGGGGTTAATCCCCAATATCAATCTAGTATGCGCAAGAGTTTACCTGCGCTGGCACACCGCACTCTACACGCATGTTAAATAGGACACGGTAATTACAATGCAAACCCAGGCGAAATCGTCATTATCTGAGATATTATTTACCACTGCGGACCAATGTTTACTCGCGCCCTATTCCATAGGGAACCATGAGATTCAGCATGTTTTTGGCGAAATTTTTCGCCATAAAGTTGACTATGCCGACTTATATTTTCAATACACCCGTACAGAGGGTTGGAGTTTGGAAGAGGGCATAGTCAAATCCGGGAGTTTTAATATAGATCAAGGTGTAGGTGTACGCGCGGTTTCCGGAGAAAAAACTGCGTTTGCGTATTCGGACGACATCAGTCTTACGTCACTTGAGTCTGCAGCACGCGCAACGCGAGCCATTGCGCATTCAGGCACTGATGCACACACCAATATTGCAACGCGCACACAAGGCCATGCTCTCTATTCTCCGAATGATCCTATTGCCACATTTCGTGACCAGGATAAAGTTGCGCTATTAGAGAAGCTGGAACGGTTTGCGCGCGCAATCGACCCTCGGGTGACGCAAGTCATGGCGAATCTTGGGGGCGAATATGAGGTTGTTCTAGTGGCGAGAAGTGACGGCGCCCAAGCTGCGGATGTCAGACCCTTGGTTCGTCTTTCGCTCCAAGTAATCGTTGAGCAGGACGGACGTCGCGAACAAGGAAGCTCAGGAGGTGGCGGACGATTTGCCTACGATTATTTTGATGATCGAATTTTGCAGGATTACGCGCGCCGTGCAGTGCATCAGGCGCTAACGAATCTCGACGCGCGCCCAGCCCCTGCGGGCGCAATGACAGTGGTGTTGGGTGCGGGTTGGCCGGGCATTCTATTACACGAAGCGATCGGCCACGGACTGGAAGGCGACTTTAACCGTAAAGGCAGTTCCGCGTTTAGCGGGCGTATGGGGGAAAGAGTCGCAGCACCAGGCGTCACTGTTGTGGACGACGGAACGCTTTCACAACGACGCGGATCGCTTAATATTGATGACGAAGGAAATCCTACGCAAAGAACAGTATTGATTGAAGATGGTATCTTAACCGGATACCTGCAGGATACTCTAAATGCGCGTTTAATGGGTGTACCGGTAACGGGTAACGGAAGGCGTGAATCATACGCACATATCCCTATGCCTCGTATGACAAATACATATATGTTAAACGGCAATAGAGATCCAGAAGAAATAATTGCGTCAGTTCAGAGTGGGTTGTACGCGGCGAATTTCGGGGGCGGACAAGTCGACATCGTCAGTGGGAAATTTGTGTTTACCGCCGCAGAAGCCTATGTCATTGAAAATGGAAAATTGAGTTATCCCGTTAAGGGTGCGACGCTAATAGGCAATGGCCCCGATGTGTTAACTCGGGTGTCGATGATAGGAAACGATATGGCGCTCGATCCTGGCGTTGGCACTTGTGGCAAGGATGGGCAGCATGTCCCCGTAGGCGTGGGTCAACCGACATTGCGAATCGATGGCCTTACTGTCGGTGGAACAATGTAATCGTCATCTATTTTGAACGACGTTTTTGATGGTCGTTTGTAATTATCCCTAAAATCTCGTAATCAAAGAATATAAAAATATGATCCTAATTCTTAATGACAATGTCGATCTCAATGGTGCAGATTATCGTGTTCTGATGGAACATTTGGAAAAATTACCCTCGATTCAAACCCGGGTCCACCATGAAAAAGGTGTGGAGAGAAATTTAACTGAAATCTATCTGATTGGTAACACCAAAGCGTTAGCGATAGAAGACGT
The DNA here is from genome assembly GCA_947499755.1 of Betaproteobacteria bacterium. Lineage (GTDB taxonomy): Bacteria > Pseudomonadota > Gammaproteobacteria > Burkholderiales > CANMPU01 > CANMPU01. Next base: position 2,954 of record CANMPU010000162.1, read on the forward strand.
GCAGTCTCTTCCGTGTGTTGAGCGCGTTGTCCGTATTTCAGAGGAATATCGGATTCTCGGGCGTCATAAGGATGACCAACGTGATACTTATTTTAACTATAACGGTGTACGTTTTGGTCAGGATACGCTGCATATTTTCGCTGGCTTATGTGCCGTCGATACGCGCGAACACGTTGAGCTTATGCTAAAGGCATTGCGTGATGCGGGGCAGGTGTGTACGCGCATGGGTGCGTATAAGCCACGTACTAGCCCCTATTCTTTCCAAGGTCATGGCAAATCTTGTTTGCCTTACGTCTTCGAGTTATGCGGCAAATATGGCATGAAAGTTGTCGCTATGGAAATCACGCACGATACGCACATCAAAGAAATTCAAGAGGCGTTGCATCAGACAGGAAACGCGACGGGTGTGATGTTGCAAATTGGCACGCGTAACACGCAAAATTTCGAATTGCTAAAAAGCGTTGGACGGCAGCAGGATCTTCCAGTTTTAATCAAACGTGGTTTCGGTATCACTTTGGATGAATCTCTAAACGCTGCAGAATATCTTGC
>CANMPU010000163.1 GCA_947499755.1 Betaproteobacteria bacterium
ATTAATAATCTCATCCACTTTAGGGCCCGTGCCAGTCACAGCCTGAACGATGTCCGAAAGCGCGCCTCCACCGGCAACCGTAAATTTTACGCGTTGCCCAGTCCGTTGCAGCTTGGAGAGCAGTCCTCCGTTTTCGTTAGGAATGGTTGTTTGAACGGATTGCATGATCTGCAATAAATTAGCGCCGGCAGAAAACGGCGCGTCGTCCTGCCAAATAATAAGTGCCTTGTAATTTCGTTCCGCTTCATCAACGCTAAGAAATAATCCCTCTAAAACTTCGTCGCCGATCACATGTAGTTTGGTCTTAAAACTAAGGATCGCCACCTCATCACCGCTGTGCCAAAGACGTACACCGTCGTTTTCAAATATTGTTTCCCCGTAGTGCACATCTTCACCAATGGTGGCATCGGGATACAATTGACGTTTATACACTGACAAATTTGAGCGGGGTTTGATTGCCTTCCCAGACGGAGAATAGGACCCATTGGGAAAGTGGACCCCCTTGCGATCGGCCTCAATAGCCCAATCCGGCAGAGGGACGGTAGTCATCGTTTTATTCGCTGCGATATCTCTCTTCCCTTCCTCTACAGAACTTTGCCATCCCGCAGCTTGCCAGCTCTCGAAAGGCCCACGGTGCCATCCAAATCCCCAGCGCAGCCCCAAGTCGAGATCACGCGCATTATCAGCGATGCTCTCAAGATGAAACGCGCAATAGTGGCAAAGATCTCGTAGCACCGACCAGACAAATTGCGCTTGTGGGTGGGTGCTGGAACGTAGGGCTGCACATTTATTGGGATAATTGCTTATTTTTAATATCCCCAGCACCTGAGAATCGATTTTCCCTAAAGACAATCGATATTCCATTGTTGTTGGATCAAGTACATAAATCTTGCCGTCGACCTTTTTGTAAATTCCACGCTTAGTTTTTTGCCCAAGATCACCACGCTCAATAAGCTTTTTCAACCAAGCTGGTGACACAAAATACTCGTGCCATGGATCGTCAACCAGCGTTTCGCGCATAGTATCGATAACATGTGAAAGTACATCTAAACCAACCACATCTGCCGTACGAAACGTGGCACTTTTAGGCCGCCCTATCGCTGGCCCAGTGAGTGAGTCCACCACATCGAATCCCAATTTATATTTCTCCGCGTAATGCATAACAGCAATCATCGAAAATACACCAACGCGGTTGGCGAGAAAATTTGCGGTGTCTTTTGCTCGAATAACGCCCTTACCTAAATTTGAGACCAGAAATTCCTCTAACCGATCAAGCAATAGGGGCTCGGTATCCGAACAGGGAATAAGCTCTACCAAATGCATGTATCGCGGCGGATTAAAAAAATGCACGCCACAAAAGCGTTTGCGTAAAACAGAGGGGCAATTCCGCGAAAGTCGCTCTATAGAAAGTCCAGACGTATTTGACGCGAGGATCGCATGGCCGGCTAAATGAGGAATTATTTTCTCGTACAAATCGACCTTCCACTCCATGCGCTCTGCGATTGCCTCGATCACCAAGTCGCAATCCGCAATTAAGGATAGGTCGTCACGATAGTTTGCCGGGCGGATATACTGGGATCGTTCCGGCGTAGAAAGCGGATTGGGGTCGAGTTTGGACAATCCGTCGATTGCTTTCTTTGCATCGCGGTTCGCGTCGCCCTCTTTCTCCGGAAGTTCGAATAGTATTGTTGGAACGTTTGCATTAGCAAAATGCGCCGCGATCTGCGCGCCCATTACGCCTGAACCGAGAACGGCTGCTTTACGAATCACTAATTTATGCTTATCCAATAGTTCACCTAATTTATTCAACTAGTAATCACAGGACGCGGCCGCCTGTTTTTATCTACGGCAACATAGGTAAGTATTGCTTCCGTAACTTTAACGCACTCCTCTTCGACAGGATTACGTTGCGCGTACACTTCCACCTTGACGGTGATCGAGGTTCGACCAATACGTACTACATCTGCATAAAGGCTAACAATATCTCCGACAAAAACCGGTTGTTTAAAAGTAAAGGAATTTACCGCCACAGTGACAACATGACCGCGCGCACTACGCGCCGCGGGGATGCTTCCGGCGATATCCACTTGAGACATGATCCAACCACCAAAAATATCTCCACTGTGGTTGGCATCCGACGGCTCCGGTACCAATCTTAAGGTCGGTTCTTTGTCATGTGGTAATTCAGCGCGCAGATCGACCTCTCCCACAATTAATGCCCCCGATATAAATGATCAACTTCCGCTGCGTACGCCTTGATTACAGCATCTCGGCGCAATTTCATCGTTGGTGTTAGGAATCCATTCTCTATGGTCCATGGTTCTCGCATGATACATGCGCGACGCACCTGGGCATACCCAGGAAATTCTTTAAGTTGCTTGGCAATCCGATCTAAAACCAGTGTTTCTACATTAACATCACCGCTAGTGGGTTCTAGATTGCGAGACAAATTATTCTGTGGCACAACTTTTTTCCATTGTTCTTGATTTAGAACGACGAACGCACTCAAATAGGGGCGCGCCTCACCAATGATCATCACTTGTTCAAATAGCGGATCGCGCACGATAGCTGATTCCATATCTAACGGTGGGAGCTTTTCACCATTTGACAAAACAATGATCTCTTTAATTCTGCCTGTAATATAAATAAATCCACGGTCATCAATGCGTGCCTTGTCTCCACTATGAAACCAACCGTCGCCATCAATGACTACCGAGGTCGCTTCTGGATTGTTCCAATATCCCATCATGACGTTGGGTCCTTTTATGTGCAGCTCGCCGTTCTCACCAGCTTTAGCCTGACAGGTTTCGATCGCCTTCCCTACGCTAGTCGGAATATTATTACTAAGTCGATTACAACAAACTACTGGACTAGTTTCAGTAAGCCCATAGCCTTGCAGTATCGGTAGGCCCAATCCAATTAGCAATCGCGATATTTCCTGCGGCAGCGCAGCGCCGCCGCTCAATGCAACTCGGATGCGCCCGCCAAATTTTTCCAGTACCTTTTGTGCAACTAAGCGCTTGCGTAGCGGCCAAAGTAGAAATGCCAATTGCCAATGCCCACGTCCCTGCTGGTACTCAAAAAGTTTATAGCCCACATTAACGGTAGAGTTAAATAGCCACTTTTTTAGGGCACTACTTTCATTTAACTTTTCTTTAATCGCAGAAACGACACGCTCATAAATCCGTGGAACGGATATTAATATCGTCGGGCGTATTGTGAGCAAATCTTCGCTCAACAGAGGAATAGAGCGCGCATACGCCACCGTCGACCCGGTCATAACTGTTAAGTAGTATCCGACGGTACGCTCAAACGTGTGCGACAAAGGAAGGAAGGAAAGAAAAACATCGTCCTGGCATACGTCTAAGGTCTGTAGCGAATAATACGCATTAGTGAGCATATTGTGGTGGCTTAGCATCACGCCCTTAGGCTTTCCGGTCGTACCAGACGTATAGATAATACTTGCGAGAGATTGTGGGCCATGCTGTG
>CANMPU010000164.1 GCA_947499755.1 Betaproteobacteria bacterium
GTTGATGCACGCCGCACTCGGTACGAAGCGCGATTAAATCATTCTGATTATAGAGTGCTGGTCGTGGGCCCACGAAGCTCATATCGCCTTTCAATATGCTCCAAAACTGAGGTAACTCGTCTAAGCTAGACTTACGTAAGAACGAACCAATTGGGGTCATGTAGATATTGTGGTCGGAAAGTAGGTGGGTAGCAACCACCGGCGTATCGCCTCGCATACTGCGAAATTTTGGCATTCTGAAAATACGATTACCAATGCCCACACGGTCCGACCAGTAAAGCACCGGGCCGCGCGAAGTCATCTTTATCGCCAGGGCTACAAGCGTAATCGGTAGAGCGAGCAATGCCATTAGACTCAACACAAGCATAAGATCAAACGAACGCTTCATCGTAAGCCAAGTTCTCGTTCGCTGTATGGCGCGCTAGGTAGCATGCAGAATCTAACAGACGCGAGATTATTTCTGAATTTATTGGCATCGAACCCTTAAAATGCGCCATTCAAAATGTAATTTGGACAGTGGCTTATGAATTATGTAATAAAACTGCCTAGCAGAATAGGCGTGTTGTTCGATGACAATATGGGTTTTGTCGTTCGCATTGGGGTTACTAGCGACATAACGAATCGCCGCTATCGTTTCATTTACTGGCTTCACGCTCGAACACAAAAACGCATAATACCGACTTCACAGCGGCCATAGTCAATTGCATATTCCCTCGCAATTAATCTGCCAATGACTATCCACATCAGACGCGTCAAATACATGCGCATAGACAGCACAATGAAAAATTGTGTCAACATCGGCGTACGTTGCATCAGATAAAGCTGGGTCGAGCAGCCAACCGAGGGCTGGAATAGAAATACTAAATCTCCAGGCCGCGATATTTGCCGAGCGGGGGGACCACCCGACGCACCTATGATTGACACCTGCACTGACTCTACGCCTTATGTGGGCGCGCAAAAAACTGCGGTAGCCGCGAAAGTATTCTTTTAACCATGAATAACGGACTTACAGGCAGTCCATGTTTGCGGACGGCGCGGTAAGTTTCTAGATTCGCTCTGACCATATTGCCGACGGATGCGTTTGATGCGCCCCCCATACGCATGCGTACCAAAGTGCTGGGAATGTAGCGCATGTGCAAGCCGCGAAGATAGGTAAGACGAACCGCCATTTCGAAATCCGCTGCTAATGTGTAGCTAAGATCGAATCCCCCCTCTTGCTCGTAAATCTGCCGCCGTACAAAAAACGTGGGGTGTGGCGGCATCCAGCCTCTCAGTACACGTCCAGGGTGATAGCCTCCCACCTGCCAGTATCGAATGATCCGATTTGGGTCGTCGGATGCCACGAATAACAGGTCGCCGTAGCAAGCTTCCGTCGACTGATCATTAAATGCGCGCTCTATTTTTTCCAGGCTATTTGAATCGGCATAGACATCATCAGAATTAAGAAAGCCGACGATGTCGCCAGTTGCTAACTTCAAACCTTTGTTCATGGCATCGTAGATCCCGCGGTCGGGTTCGCTCACGAGTCGGGCAATGCGGTTCGCAGTCTGCGCAATGATTTCCAAAGTTCCATCGCGGGAGCCTCCGTCCACTATGATATGTTCCACGTCCGGATGGCTCTGCCCCTCCACAGAACGCAGGGTATCGGCTATCGTCTTCGCGCTGTTGAAGCATACGGTAATAACCGAAACTTTCATCAGCCCTGTCGACGCTCGATGAAATGATTGCCGAGCACGAGTACATCCATTTTGGTGCGTAGGAAACAATTGAGCGCTTCTTCTGGCCGACATACAACAGGCTCGTTTTCGTTGAACGATGTGTTCAAAACCAGTGGCACACCTGTCAGTGTTTCGAACGCGCTGATCAAACAGTGGTAGCGGGGATTCTGCTCGCTAGTCACGGTCTGCAATCTGCCGGATCCGTTCACATGTGTCACAGCCGGTATCTGTGCACGCTTGTCTTCTCTTATCTGAAATACCTGCAACATGAATGGCACGTCGTAGTCGGTTTCAAACCAGTCCTTCGTTCGTTCACGCAGAATAGACGGGGCAAAAGGTCGGAACGATTCCCGACGTTTAATTTTAAGATTAAGGATATCTTTCATATCAGCGCGTCGTGGATCACCCAGAATGCTGCGATTGCCAAGCGCACGTGGGCCCCACTCCATGCGCCCCTGGAACCAGCCAATAACCTTGCCCTCGGAGATGGCTTGCGCCGTAGCGCGACAAAGTTCCTGCTCATCATCAATGCGGATGATACGGCATATCTGGGCACTAAGATCGGCGGAGCGACTAGCTAGTAGGTCAGTAATTTCGCGATCGCTAAACTCGGGCCCCCAGTTGGCATGTTGCATTTCGAATCCTCGCGGATTGCCGAGTGCCTGGTTCCATACAGCAAAGGCTGCACCAATCGCACCGCCTGCATCGCCAGCAGCGGACTGGACGTACACATCCCGAAATGCGCTACGCTGGAAAATCTTGCCGTTCGCTACCGAGTTCATCGCGCAACCGCCAGCAAGCGCTAACACCGCAGAGCCGGTTTTTTTATGGACATGCTCAAGCAAATGGAAGAAGGCCTCTTCATACATCGCCTGCACGGACGCCGCGAGATTCCAGTGATGTTCGTTCAGCGGCGCATCCTTGGTTCGCGCTGGCCCCAACAAATCAGTGAGCGCGTCTGAATACACGCAGCCGATCGTAGGCTCGCCGTGCTCCCACACCATCGCCACGCCTTCTGAGTGATGCAGAAAATAATCCAATGCCAGTTCGAAACGCCCCTGTGGCAGCAGCTTGACTAGTTGGCGCATTTTCTCTAACTCAGTTGGGCGGCCGTAAGGCGCTAGCCCCATGACCTTGTACTCGTCGCCATAGTTCGCGAAGCCGAGAAACTGTGTCATTGCCAAATAGAATAAGCCCAGGGAATGCGGGAAATAGATACGGTCTGTTATTTCGATGTGGTTATCCCTACCTGTTCCCCACATCACACTAGCGAAATCGCCAAAGCCATCTACCGACACAACTGCGGCATCGGAAAAAGGCGAAACGAAGAATGCGCTCGCCAAATGGGCAAGATGATGTTCGATATTATCGACGTTCGCCCGAATCGACGCAGGAGTGACGCCAAGCGCTGTTGCAATGTCTTCTCTAACACCGCGTACACGACCCGCATTCTTCAAACGATCTGCGATGGCGCCTAAGCTGGGTTTACGCGCAAAAGCAAACAACGCCTTGCGCAAGGCGTTGGCGCTAGGATTGCGGTTAATGGCGATACGATCTATCTGTTCGATTCCCAACCGACCCGCCTGCAAACAATATCGGATCGCCTCTGTTGGCAGGCCGGCCCAGTGTTTTATACGGCGGAAGCGCTCCTCTTCGGCCGCTGCAATCAATTTTCCATCGACGACCAGGCAAGCCGCGGAATCGCCGTGAAAAGCATTCAAACCAAGAATAATCAATTTCTCTCCCAAGCTTCTCGAAGAAGTTCTTTG
>CANMPU010000165.1 GCA_947499755.1 Betaproteobacteria bacterium
GCAGGGATCGCATTTGCTCTCGTATGAGTGGATTGCGTGTGTTGCATGACTAACTATTTCTTCGTGATAACGTGAGCACCAACGATTTTCTCGCACGTTCCTTTGGGCAGATAAACCCATGCTTCGGCATCGCTGTCCGTTTTCACTTGGCCAGCACAAGAATTCTTGCTGGTACCACAATCGTTCTTACCGGCTTTCACCACGCCGGCGCATTTTTCGTTGTCTCCTTTTGCCGCAAATGCCGGACTAGCGCCAAGTACGCCCAACGCGATAACTCCGGCGATTGCAGATTGAATGATCACTTTAGTATTACTCATAATTAAAAACTCCTATCAAAGTTAAATTTAGAAAGCCCACTCTTGGTTAATGCGGCGTGAGCGCTGTCGAATGTTTTACTTGCTCATCGACATTGGACGAAAGGTTAAGGTGATAGCGCCTTAGGGTAAATTAGGAGTGACACCTAGGCGACTTCGGTTACTACGTATGGCATGAGCTAACCAATTGATTCACTGTCATTAGCTTACGACGTCGGTAACGAGAAAATCTAGAATACACGTGTTGCTATACGCCCTTACCCCGAGATATGCATTCCACGCTCACCTACATGAATAGCGATGCTTTAAGTTAACGTGTATTTCGCCTAAACTGCTTATATAAGTTGGGTAATAGAAAGCCCTCGGTGACTAACATCACGCGTTCTCAATTATTTCTACCGTCTCGTTAGACGCCATGTCCACACTTGCGCGACTTCAAAGTTGGTATGCCGATCAATGCAATGGCGAATGGGAGCATTCGTCTGGCATTAGCATAGAAAGCGTGGACAATCCTGGTTGGTGGGTTAAGATAAATTTGTTGGGTACACCTTTGCAGGGCCATTCTTTTATAGAAGTTTCCGAAGGGGTAGATGCGCAGCGTTTTGCAATTAGCGCGCGTTGGTTAAGTTGCCACATTGCAGAAGGCACCTGGCACGGTGCCGGAGACGAAACACAGCTAGAGCGCATCCTCACGACGTTTCTTTCATGGGTAGAATCCGATGGCGTCTAACTGTGGCGCGAAAGTGCACTGGCGCGGCGCTAAGATGTTCGCGCCAATCAAGCGCGTGATACTCACTCTATTATGCATGGCCTGTGCTTTGCCTACACTGGCTGCCGAGTCGTCGCCGCTCTCGCTCTCCTCCACCAAGCCGGCATTCCAATCTTTCTTGGCCTCATTGCGCCGTGCTGCCAAAACAAAAGACACGAAAACTATTTATGGTGCGCTCGCCAAGAATTTCTATGTGAAACGAGACTTCGGGGGCGGCTACGATCCGCTCGCTTCGCCCGAGAACAATTTCAGCGCGATCTTCGAGTTTGACAACACAAAACTGCGCCCTGAATACCAAGACCACGGATGGATGGAATTTCGCAAGGCGCTGGCTTACACCAAGCTCGAACGCAAACAAGAAGGACAACCGTGCTTTCCTCACGGCGCGCAAGATCGTAAGCCAGTCCCACATCCCCAACTCTGTTTTCGTCGTACGAAACCAGCAGGCTGGCGTCTTTCAGGCTACGTCCATGGCGGAGACTAACGGAATGCGCCCTAATCCATTATTGAGTGGAAAAACAATCGTTAGTCTTTGCCTGTCCGCTCGATAAAATGTTGCTTTGCGAAAAGACTTATTTTTCGACCCAAGTACCGCTTTTGAATTTAAGATACTGTTTTAAACAGCCTACTAGGCTAGTTATCTAGAAGGTGGTTCTGTCCCACGCGATTCAGCCACACAATATCAACGCAGCGGCGACTCGGAACGCAGGCGGCCAGCACTACGAAAAAATTAGTCAATCGATTCACGACACCATAGAACATTGCGTCTCTCGCCGCGCACCTACGCCCGACGAACAAATTCTTGACGTGGCCACCGGCACCGGGTGGACGGCGCGGCGCACGGCCGCTAGAGGTGCGCTGGTCACCCGCATCGATTGGGAGCAGATCTTATCGAAACCGCGATGTCTGCTGCCGCTGAAGCCAGACTAAACATCTAATTTCAAGTTGGCGATGCCGAAAAACTCAGCTTCACAAACCAGAGTTTCGATGCAGTCCTATCAACCCTTGGCGTCATGTTCGTGCGCGACCCAGAAGCGGCGGCTGCCGAATTCGCGCGGGTATGCCGCAAGGGTGGGCGAGTGCGTTTGCATTAATTGCCAAGCCCATAAAATTAGCTTCTACAAATCAAAGCGCAAGGCTCATTTCGCTGACGATAGCCTGAGGTTGATCGATCGCGACTGATCCAACATAGTCCATGCTTAATTGCAAAGGTTGTAGCATCCAATCGGATTGGTTAATTACTAGCGTTGAATTTGTCACGTCCAATTGATTTAAGGTCCGGCTAATTCCTTCACCTGTTGCTTTTAACAATGCTTCTTTACGCGTCCAATATTCAAAAAACTTTTGCTTTTGATTATGTTCGGGCGTGGCTTCCATCGCCGCAATTTCGTTCACTGAAAAATATCTTCGCGCTAGCGCTTGATAGTCTAATTCGCGTTTCACGTATTCGACATCAATTCCAACTGAATGCTGCGCCGCGAATGCGAAGACGGCAAGACTGCCACTATGCGAAAGATTAAATTGCGTTGCGTAACCACCGTTAAGTATGGGCTTGCCATGTTCTAGGTAGCTAAATGCTAACTCTTGCGGTGCGCAATCGCAGTACTTTCCCAGCAACACACGTAATACGCCATGCGATACCACGAAGCGTTGGTAATCCTTTTCGTCATGAAAGCGCTGCGCTCGTTCGTGCTCATCAGCGGAGAGGATTTCATATAACGCTGTAAAAAACGCGGGTGCGGGTTCTAGGCTTAATTGCCACACCTGCACTTCGGAATTTGCGATTGGTAGGCGCTGCGGCAATTGCGCTAATGTATAACCTGTCACAACTTGAGTACCCATAATTACATCGAAGTTTGCGATAGCGCTAACGCTCTTTCTAGAGCAATCTGCACATCCCACGTATAATGTGCAAAGAACCGATACGCTATCGTCTTGTTTTTGTAGATTGACTCACAACCTTGATATGTGGCTTCTTAAACTGTTGTCCCGACTACCATTATGCGTGCTATATGCACTATCACACGTTATCTATTTCATCATCTATCACGTTGTGCGATTTCGTAGACATATCGTTTACACTAACCTAGCGAGTTCCTTCCCGGTTAAAACGCCTGCAGAAATAAAACGAATTGCCAGGCAATCGTACAAAAACTTTTCGCTCGTCTTTGTCGAAATGCTTAAAGGCTACAGCATCAGTCGCGAAGATATTGCACAACGCGTGCAGATTACTAACCCGGAAGTAATCCGCCAATTCGTTGCAAACCAACAATCGATTATTTTACTCGCCGCGCATCAGTGTAATTGGGAATGGTTGTTGTTAGCAATTTGCCGCGAAATTCCCTCTGGGATGGATGCAGTGTATAAACCGCTACACGTGGATGCGTTCGAAAAG
>CANMPU010000166.1 GCA_947499755.1 Betaproteobacteria bacterium
ACAACCCTTCGTTTAGCCATCAATTGCGTCAACAGGTAGCCGCGCTTCTTGGCCGTTCGATGAACGGGCACTTGAAATTCCAGCGGGAGTCGATCTCGTTTGGAAGGCATGACGCGGGGATTGTAAGGGCGTTGAAGTCGAGTATTCGAAACGTAAGTAAAACGGTACTCGGCAATTCAAACGCCCCCGTCCTTTTTTGCCAACCCTACGTGAAATGTAGTCCCGCGGAATGGGCGCTGACTCTTATAAAGTGGCGCAGTTGGGCGCGACACGATGATCTCGAATATCCGATACGAGTTTCCGCGATGGTGGACGCTAAATGGCGTGCCTGGAATTCCGCGGAAATCAGTGTAAACTCCTATTTTGAGTTAGTGTGTTCGCTGATTCCACGATACATTCCAACGCTGTATCTTGAAGCGTTCTCAGCATACAGGCATGCGGCATTGTCGCTACGCTTGCCACGTCCCCAAGTAACCTACACAGCAACTGGGATGCATGGTCATTCGCTTTTCAAAGTACTCGCGACCGACTGGCGTGAAAGTGGAACCAGCATAGTCAATCATCAGCATGGCGGCGGCTATGGCATTGACCGATTGCATGCAAGTGAAGACTATGAGTCTAGGATTTCCGATCGTTTTTACACGATGGGATGGTCCGAACATTTTTCCAAACAGAAACCTCTGGCTACTCCGCTGTCGGCCGCACTATTTAAGCGCGCGAATGTAGGCAAGGGGATCCTTCTGACCTGCATTCATTATCCGAAACAAGTCTATAGAATTCACTTTCAACCGATGCCGGGAACTATCGAAAACATGCTTGTCGATACGACCGCGTTTGTGCACGCAAGCCGAGGATGGGATGGCCTGAAAGTACGCTCCTTTGCGAAGGACTATGACTGGCGCTTGGTTGATATATTGAGCAAGGCAAATCCGGCAATTACTTTTGATGATATGAATATACCGGGCGTGCAGTCATATGGCCGGTTTGAGATAGTGGTACACAGTTATTTGGGAACTGCTTGGCTTGAAACAATGGCAATGGACGTTCCGACAGTGTGTTTTTACGACCCGCAAACCTATGCTTTTCGTGACGCAGTGCAGCCATATATAGCTCGCTTTGAGCATAGCGGTTTATTGCACAGAAACGGCGCGTCGGCTGCGACATTTGTCGAATCAATCAAGGACAACCCGCAAGATTGGTGGAGTGCGAAAGAGGTGCAGGACTTGCGTCGTGAATTCATCAGTTTTTATGCAAATTTCTCTAAAGATTGGGCTCCCTCCTGGGAGAAAGAATTAGTGACATGGATATAGTAAAGGCAGTTCCTATAAAATATGATTTCAACCCTTACGCGGCCGGAGGCAGCCAAGTTTCTTTTTGCCGGATAACGAGGACAACATGAAAATATGTATCTGTACTACCCCGATACGACCTGTTCCGACGACTTTCCCGCCATTTGGAAGCATGGCAATAATACAGTCATTGCGAGGAATCGGCGAGGACGTAGACTTTTTCAATATTGACTATTTCCGATATAAACATGCCGAAATAGAAAAATATTTCAGAGAAAACCAATTTGACATAGTCGGAATCAGCGCAGTTGTTTCCACCGCTTATGCTTATACGAAATACTTGTCGAAGCTGATTCGTGCCGTTTCTCCGAATTCGGTCATTGTGCTGGGCGGGAATCTTGGGGCGAGCGCGGAAATAATGATGCGGAAGTGTGAAATTGATTTTTGCGTGGCAGGTGACGGTGATTTTGTAATACGAGAGCTTGTTCAAAATTTAAATGAAACCCCCCCCAATTACACACGTCTGAGGGCGACAAAAGGCATTGCTTTCATTGACGACAACGATCTCTTTGTTTTCACCGGTTATGGTGCGAAGCCCTCAGCGGAGGAAATCTCCTGGCCCGAGTACGCCATCTTGGAGGCAGATGGATCGCTCCCGTATTTCATTTCTGAAATCGTGGACAAACGTCTTGATGGACATGACCGGTCTCTCACCGAGGGAGCGCGGCTAGCGACAGTAAATTTAACTAAAGGATGTGTTGCACGTTGCACCTTCTGCCATCGATGGGAAAAGGGTTTTCGCACACGACCGGTAGATCAAGCCATCGAGCACATCAAAATGCTCAAGGAAAAATACAATGTTAGATTTCTAGACGTATGCGATGAAAACTTTGGGGCCGATTCGGAAATTACCAACGAACTTGTCGCCCGCCTAGGCGAACTCGATATCAGTTGGAGATGCGCGGGGGTTCGTGCGCGTAGTGTAAATCTACAAATGCTAAAGCATTGGAAAAAGAACGGATGCGTAACTGCAAATTACGGTGTTGAATCGGGTAGCCAAACCATGCTCAACATCATGGAAAAGAATACTACGGTAGAGCAGAATATCAACGCCCTGATTTGGGCATCGGAAGCAGGATTAAATACGGTTGTCCAACTTGTATTGGGAATGCCCGGTGAAAATGACGATACTATTCGCGAGACGATAGAGTTCCTTAACAAGATTTCAGGCTCGCTACGACTATGGTCTGGCAAAGCTCCTAGTGATCTGATAAGTGTGAACTATGCCCAAGCATTGCCTGGAACCCCGCTCTATGAATGGGCGCGTGAACATGGCTATATAGGCAAGACGATCGATGAAGAAGAAAAATACCTGTTAAAGATTAGCGATACAGATGCTTATTCGGAAGATCACTTCATAAACTATACGGGTCTACCCATGCTAAGGGTGTTGATGTGGCGGCCGTGGCTATATGCCGAGATTGATTTTTATAATTTCAGCGAGCGAGAAACAAAAGGTTTATCGATTCTGGAAATCGTTCGGTACTATATGGGCGTTAGTCAGGATCGACTCGAAAAGCGCCTTCTGAAGGGCTCGGCCCACTTTTCTGTTAGATTTTTTTACTGGTTAATCGGTGGAAAGTTGAAGCCAGTCGCTAGGCAGGCTGGATACGATTACGTAACTGAATCTGGATATTTCAATATTAGTAACAGCATTAAATTTGCGCCACTGCTGCTAAATCCTGTGACTAAAAAATACTTCTTCGCCTTGCTCGCGATCGCCGTGGCTTTGCGCAAGGGGGGCTCGCTTGGGGGGATCAGTCGACTTCTGACGGATTATTTATACTGGTCAATCAGCGGGGGCAAGCGACGGGGGCCGACAGTCGAGCCGAAGTCGCTGAGAAAAGTGATTAAAATCAATGTAAGAAACTCGGCGATAGACGGCAGTGATGCGATGCTCCCCCTGCGGAAAGGCCGATAGTAGTTATTGAAATCAACCTGTGGGGCGAGAAGGAGATGCTGGGGCTGTGGATTGCCCAAACCGGGGGTGCCAGGTCCTAAAAAGATGGCCTCGCAAAACCGGACAGGGGTCAAGCCTACGTCCGAATCCGACTTGGGGTTGATGCGCATCCTTAACCGTTGGCATCTGGACTATCCGTTGTCCCGCAGCCGGTCAGTT
>CANMPU010000167.1 GCA_947499755.1 Betaproteobacteria bacterium
TGATTTTGGAAGACGCTTAGAGCGATTGCCCACCATCGCTGAAGACGCAGAGAAATTACCAGAGATGGCGCTAGGGATATACGATTGGTCAGTTGTTATTGACCACCACGAGCATTGCGCTTGGATTGCTAGCTATTGTTTAAACGCCGCGACGGAATTGATTTGGGATGAATTGGTCACGCGATTTAGCAATCCGTCTACGGAGCGTTATCGTACGCCGTTCCAGGCGACCTCTAGTGTTGAATCAAATATGACTTCGGGGTTTTACGCACAAGCCTTCGACAAAATTAAACACTATATCGATGCGGGTGATTGTTATCAGGTCAATTTAGCGCAACGCTTTGCCGCTGGTGCTCGCGGTGATCCGTGGCTTGCCTATCAGGCATTACGAATCATGAACCCAACCCCGTTTGCTGCCTATCTCAATACACCTTGGGGGCAGATATTATCTGCGTCGCCAGAACGGTTTCTTAAACTTGTAAATGGGCAAGTCGAAACTAAGCCGATTAAGGGTACCCGACCACGCGCTGGGCACCCACGTCTCGACGCTGCGCTTGCAGAATCTTTAGGAGAAAGTGAAAAAGACCGCGCGGAAAATGTCATGATCGTTGACTTATTGCGCAATGACCTCTCTAAAACCTGTGACAACGTACGTGTTCCAAAATTATTCAACATCGAAAGTTTTGCAACCGTGCATCATTTAGTAAGTACCGTGACCGGCAATTTACGCCAGGGCAAAGATGCGATTGATTTGCTGCGCGGTTGTTTTCCGGGTGGCTCGATAACGGGCGCGCCGAAATTTAGAGCGATGGAAATTATCGAAGAACTCGAACCACATCGGCGCGGCATCTATTGCGGTGCAATAGGCTATATCGGTCACGACGGTAATATGGATAGTAATATCGCGATACGTACCTTGGTTTATTCCTCGAACACTGTACGCTTTTGGGCGGGTGGCGGTATCGTTGCTGATTCTCGCGTGCAAGAGGAATACCAGGAAGGTTTTGATAAAGCGGCTGCGCTGCTGCGGTTGTTACAGCAAGACGCCGTGAGTCACCTTGGCGGATAACACAGTCTATGCAAGCGTCGTCTTATGTGGGTTGTTAAGCTTGGTGGTAGTCTAAGCGAATCCACGCAGCTTAAATCCTGGGTCGACACAATTTCAAATCACGCCCGCGGTCGCGCTGTTATCGTTCCCGGCGGCGGTTTGTTTGCAGACGTTGTAAGAGCATCGCAGAAAGCTTTTCGCTTTGGTGATGATGTCGCGCACCATATGGCATTACTTGCTATGGAACAATACGGCCTACTGCTATGTAGCATGGCGAAAAATTTTCGCCCCGCGACCACGGAAGCGGACTTTGATAGAATAATTTCGCAAAACGATATCCCAGTGTGGATGGCGCCGACGCTTGCACTTGCCGATAAGTCGATTCCGACAAATTGGGAAGTGACTTCCGATAGCCTCTCGGCGTGGTTAGCATCTCGTCTTGGGGCACAGGTTTTGTTTTTGGTTAAATCTGTTGTGCAGACTACGCAATCGACAACGGTCGGCAGACTCATAACCTCCGCAATCGTTGATCCAGCATTCTCGCGCTTCGCTGACCTATCGAAATATCAAGTCAGAATCATGGGCAAGGATGACCATGATTTAATGCGACATGCGCTGGCAGCGAATGAACTATGTGGAACGCGCGTTACGAACTAGCGACCGGCCGCGCGCGACCAAGGCGCACATAGAAAATAACGCAAAAGAAAAATACTAGCGAGATTACGACTTCAATCATTGCTAATGTCGCGGACAAACCATTTTCGGACCAAGCTCTCACGACACCCTCGGTAAAATACCCCAGAATAAAAAGGGACGACCATTGGTAGGTGTAGCTTTTACCGCGCAGGATTCCGAACAACGGCAACAATAAAAACACCGCCTTAAATACAAGTAGAGAGCCGCCGGGTCGCAGCGGTGCTAGCCATGCTTCCCAGGCCAAACACAGTGCGATGAGTGCGATGAGGCTGATGATACTCAGTAGATGTAAGGCGTTTCTCATGCACGGCTCCTTTGTGCAAAATCCACCAACGCGGCCCTCGCTTGAGCGGCATCATGAATGGTTGATGGAAAATAAAAGCGCAAGATTTCATCATTCGCCATGACATCAAATCCATCACAATCGATGCCTATCATTTCAATCGCGCTGACGTGTTTCGCGTATTTATATAAGGAATAGTCGATTAGATTGTGGCGATGGTCGTTATTCATATGGGTCAGTATGGCGCATTCCTGTACCTCGAGATGATTTTGTGGGGGCGTATAATCTTTCGCGTCTAGCCAATGTATCTTTCCGAAGCCACCAATGTAGCGCAATATTTTTGGTTCGATGCGATAGAAAAAGAAATCATGCGTGGCGAAATAATTTGCCGCGTTGGGAAAATAACGTAGGTAACGTGATCGGGGCGTTTCCTGGTCCGCCATGCGTGTGCAGTCGCCTACTAATGTCAGCCGTGCTCCCGCTTGGACATCCGCACCATTTTCGGCAACGAGGAGGCTGACCTTTTCATTAGCGTCGATGTTTTTGGTATGCTCTGCCAAATCGCTAATGAGAATGACCGGCCGTCCCCCATGGTCAAGGATATAGGGCGTTACCGAACCAAAGGGATAGCCACCAAGCTTCTTCGAATGCGTTGCCAAAGAAGCGCTGTGGTGTCGCTGCATGAGAAAACGCGCTTCTTTAGGTAAACTCATTGTATTTGTCACGACGCAGTGATGCGGCATTCATGGGATAATTTAGGCCATGCATTATAACGGATTCACCCGCTGACCGAGTAGCTCACTATTGAGAGCGCTAGCCATGCGCGCATTATACAATCTTGCAAAATTAATCTATGTTCGCTTTCGCGATGATCGCAGCGTACAGGTCGCGGGCAGTCTGACATTTACAACGGTACTCGCGCTGGTGCCGCTACTTACAGTGGCGCTGATTATATTTTCGTCGTTTCCCGTATTTGACGATATCACGGTAAAGATCAATATTTTCTTGCTGATGAATCTCCTCCCGGTACAAGCGGGGAAAATAATCACAGTCTACATGCAACAGTTTGCCGACAATGCCACTGGGCTAACTGCATTGGGAATTGTTGCGTTGTTTATCACGGCAATCGCGCAGTTACATACCATAGAAAATAGTTTTAACTTAATTTGGCGCGTTCGCCGTGAACGACCAATATTGCGCCGCATTATTATTTATTGGGCGATGCTTACGTTTGTGCCCGTGTTAATCGGCGCTAGTCTGTGGCTGTCCTCATGGTTGATGTCGTTCTCGCTGGGCTGGGTAGAAATTCACTCATTCGCGAGCGTTGCGGTTCTGAAAGGGCTACCATTTGTACTAACCGTGATTGCCTTTGCGGTACTTTATTTCACCATCCCCAATCGCCGTACCGAAAAGCGCGATGCACTGCT
>CANMPU010000168.1 GCA_947499755.1 Betaproteobacteria bacterium
TAATCGACTGCCGATCCGATACCGTCTCTCACTGAGCTAGGGCCTAACAGCGGCAACACCAAATAGGGGCCAGAGTTGAACCCCCAGTAGCCTAATGTTTGCCCAAAATCCTCATCGTGTTTCTCTATCCCGGCGGCAGACGCAATATCGATTAGGCCGAATATGCCGAAAGTCGAATTAAATATGACTCGCGCCGAATCGTTGACTGCTTGTTTAAGCTTAAACTGGAGAATATCGTTGAAAACGACAATCACATCGCCCAAATTTGAAAAGAAATTGCTGACGCCAATACGCGCAGGTTTCGGGACTACGGTGTTATATACAGTTGCCACCGGCTTGATGACAGCCTTATCCGCAGCATCGTTAAATTGATAAACACCACGATTAAAGCCCTCTAAAGGATCGTTAGGATTGTTGGTAGTGGCGCACCCACTGAGCAAACCGACCGTAATCAGAGCGGCAAGTGTTTTTGGAGCCAAGTGGTGAAAATGTGTTCTCATTGGAATTGTTGGGGTCTCTAGTTGAGGGTCATTATAACAATCATTGTTTGCGACTGAAAGCCGGAAAACAGGAGAATATTCGTCACTATTCAGCTCTCGGCTGGGGTTTGAGAATCTTTAGTCCTCGCGCGGCCTTTGCATGCAATCATCGCGGCCGGTCTTTTGCGAAGGTCTTAAGCGATTTATCCCGTTCTGGCGATTGCAGACGAGGGTCGGTTGCGAGCGCGACAACTTGCCGAGTGGGAACAGCCCGTTGCCGCGAGCCCAACGCAGCCTTTACCCACGGGATGGCGGCACGTAAGGCTGAGCCTTTTTGTCCACAGTTTCAAAGCGCAGTTCACTATAAAACCATTTTTCATCCCAACCCAAGACGCGCGTCGTAAATGTATAGGCTTGGAATGGTCGCAACGATCGACAAAAACGTTTGCTGAAATTAGTGACGACCAGCATCCAGCGCGCCTTTAAACACTGAGCGGTAGAAAATCCCCGTTTTTGCCATGAGGTGAAACCTTCCTAAATCCATAATCGATAAGATAGCGACCGTTATGCTTATGGAAATTCGTATCCGCATCGTTCAACCAAACGCGAAAATGCAGGTCCGATAGACCGGTGAGCCAACATTTTGGCATAAAGGCGATTTTCAACGTGACAATAAACAGGCGCAACAATAGATTCATTTTGTCGATAGGACTGGAGAGAACAAATTGCGTTGACGATTATAGTTAGTGTAGCCTTAACTCTAAGCTAATGGTGATCCAATGATTATGCGTGATCCTTTTGTCCAAGCCCCACCGCAACTCGGAAATCAATATCTCGACGACGAGGTATTGATTTCCTATCTTAATCGTGTTTTGCCTGCGGAAGTGATG
Organism: Betaproteobacteria bacterium; assembly: GCA_947499755.1. GTDB lineage: Bacteria > Pseudomonadota > Gammaproteobacteria > Burkholderiales > CANMPU01 > CANMPU01. Next base: position 1,370 of record CANMPU010000168.1, read on the forward strand.
CAGGATATTGCAGCGTCTTTAGAGGAGTTGGGCGAGATCGCTGTAAACCATTACGCGTTACAACTAGCGGATAGAGAGAATGAGCCGAAATTAGTGCAGTGGGACGCGTGGGGCAATCGTGTTGATCGCATTGAGCTTACTGCTCTGTGGCAGGAAGCGGAAAAAGTTGCGGCACGCCTGAGTCTGGTCGCAACTGCATATGAAAAAGCACACGGAAAATATTCCCGTATTCATCAGTTTGCCAAAGTATATTTATTTACCCCGTCGAGTGATATTTATAGTTGTCCGTTGGCGATGACGGATGGCGCGGCACGCACGCTGATGCTTTCGCAGAATAAAGCCCTCATTGAGCGCGCGTTACCGCATTTATTATCGCGTGACCCGGAAAGCTTTTGGACGAGTGGGCAGTGGATGACGGAAGCAAGCGGTGGTTCCGACGTCGGTTTGTCTGAATCTACCGCGGTACGTGACGAACGTGGCGCATGGCGTCTCCATGGTCGCAAGTGGTTTACCTCGGCGATCGCCTCTCAAATGGCATTAACGCTCGCGCGACCCGACGGAAATGGCCCTGGAGGGAAGGGTCTAGCACTTTTTTACTTGGAAACGCGCAATGCGGACGGAACGCCGCAGAATATTCTCATCCATCGTCTAAAAGACAAGCTCGGCACGCGAAAGCTGCCCACGGCAGAGATTACCTTAAAGGGAACCGAGGCAGAGCTCGTGATGGGAACCGCCGATGGTGTGCGTAATATTGCGCCTATGCTGAATATTACGCGTACCTGGAACAGCATTAGCGCGGTTTCCTATATGCGGCGCGGGCTTGCGCTTGCACGTGATTATGCGCAGCGCAGATCCGCATTTGGTGCCACGCTTGCGGAAAAACCACTGTTCTTAGACACGCTAGCAGGACTACAAGCAGAGTTCGAGGCCGGATTCCACCTTGCGTTCTATTTAGTTGAGTGGTTGGGTAAGGAGGAAAATGAGGGTTTGAGTGCCGAAGAACAAATCCTACTCAGATTGTTGACTCCTATTGTTAAATTAACCACGGCGCGCCAGGCAGTACTTGTGGCAAGTGAAATTGTCGAATTATTCGGCGGTGCGGGTTACGTTGAAGATACCGGGTTGCCGCTGTTGCTACGAGATAGCCAAGTCTTTCCTATTTGGGAGGGGACAACGCATGTGCTGGCGCTGGATTGTTTAAATACTCTAGAATCGAAATCAGGATTCTCGGTACTAAAAACCGAGATTCTTCGATGTATTGCCGGTGTAAGTGATGTACGATTGACGCGCCTTGTGGAGAGCGTAAAAAACACGCTTACGAATGTCGAAACTTGGCGCGCCTCAGCTGCTAACGTGGGCGTTGCAAATCTGGAAGCGGGTGCACGTCGATTAGCGTTGACTTTGGGACGCACGCTTGCACTCGCATTACTACTGCGCCACGCGCAATGGATGCTGGAAATGGTACACGACGTACAAGGTGATCGTGCGGCATTGCGATTTGCACAAAACGGATTCGATTTGATCGCCACCGAAGATTTGGTCGGCGCAAAGTACTTGGCTCTTCGCGAATAGGAGAGTTGGTATGGCAGACTACGATATACGTGAAATCCGTATTAACCCCATTGTTCCTAGCGAATCTGTCCTCGTCGCGACAGCGCGCGGCATGCGCCCAAAAGCCAGTGAAAAAACGCTGTCACGGAATACAGATAAGCATATAGCGAAATGCCCCTTTTGTTTCGGCAACGAACATTTAACGCCGCCGACAATACTCGCTTATCCGCAAGCGGAAAATTGGAAAATACGCATCGTGGAAAATTTGTACCCCGTGTTAGGGGATGACCACAGCCCCAGCCCATTTAGTTTTGGATTGCAGCAGATTATTCCTGGGTATGGACGCCATGAAGTCGTCATTGACCATGTAGAGCACGGTATTGCAATTCATGAGATGAACAACGCGCACTTGGCGTCACTTTTTGCTGTATATCGTGATCGCATGTGTCAGCTTTTCGCCGGAAATCCACGGTTACG
>CANMPU010000169.1 GCA_947499755.1 Betaproteobacteria bacterium
ACGGCAACGCTTTTGCTCGCGCCCAATTGCGCCATCCATTCTCGTAGCGCGGATATGGTGATTTCTCTTCCTATGATCACAAAGGCGACAACCATATTCACACGATCTAGCTCAACGAGTGCTAACAAGGCGACGGATACCATGAGTTTGTCCGCCACTGGATCGAGAAACGCGCCAAACGCGGAGGTTTGGTTTAAGCGGCGCGCGAGAAATCCATCCAGCCAATCGGTGAGCGCTGCCACGCCAAATATAATGGTGGCGGTTAGATTTTTGTCTTGTAGCGCAAGCATATGGTCCGGCAAATAGAGCATCGCCACAAACAAGGGGATAAGTAATATCCTAAGCCAGGTGATGATGTTGGGAATATTAAACGGCATGGTTCAATGGCATTCCTGGTAAATTTTTTCTGCGAGCACGCGGCTGATGCCGTCGACTCTGCATAAATCGTCTATGCTCGCTGCGCGCAGCCCTTTTAGCCCGCCAAATTTTGTCAATAATTTTTGTCGGCGTTTGTCGCCTATCCCGTCAATTTTTTCTAGAAACGATGTGTTGCGCGTCTTGGCACGTTTGGCGCGGTGACCCACAATGGCAAAGCGATGCGCCTCATCGCGAATTTGTTGGATGAGATGCAATCCGATATTGTCTGGTGGCAATTGTAGCGGTATTCGTTCGTCTGGAAAAATGAGCTTTTCTTCTCCTGCTTTACGCGCGGGTCCTTTTGCTACGCCGACTAAGGGTAGCGTGCCCAGCCCCGCTTCGGTTAATACTTTTTGCGCAACGCCCACCTGACCGACGCCGCCATCAATAAGGACGAGGTCTGGCACTTTCCCCTCCCCTTTACCCACTTTTTCGTAGCGCCGCGTTAGCGCGTTTTCGAGTGCGCCGTAGTCATCGCCCGGTGTAACACCAGTGATATTGTAGCGGCGATACTCGCCCTTCTGTAAAACATAATTGTCGTAGACCACACACGAGACGACGGTCGCCTCACCCATGGTGTGACTCACGTCAAAGCATTCTATGCGTTGCGCAGTTTCATCGAGCTTTAGGCATTCGCGGAGTGTGTGCATCATTCGCAGCCTGGCTTAGGCTTTGACTTAAGGCGAGTTGGGCATTTTTACTCGCCATTTGTAGCCATACTTTTTGCGTGGCGTTGGGCTTTGTAATTATTTTTACCACATACGCACACTGCTTGCTGAGAACTTCTTCCAGCCCTTCGATAGTGACGGCTTCGCTGAGCACGATTTGTGGTGGCGCCGGGTTCGTTAAATAATGTTGCGTCGCAAAAGCCTCTAAGCTGGACTTAAGATCGCCGTCATGCACATTCTGTGGGAAAAAGCTTCTGTCACCTAAATGCATGCCGCCTCTAACCATGGTTAAGTTGACACAGATTGCACCCTTGCTGCTCACCGCAACCACGATATCGCTATCGATGCTTTTATGGTTGCTCACGAATTGCGTTTCTTGAACCTTGGTCAAATTGTGGATCTGGTCGCGATAGAGCGCTGCCTCTTCATAGTGTTGACTGGCAGCGGATTCATGCATTTTCCCCGAAAGATGTTCGACAATCTCTTTTCCTTTGCCATGCAACATTAATTTCGCGTTGGTGATGTGTTCGCCATAACCCGCTTCGCTAATTTTATTGACGCACGGCGCGGTGCAACGGTTGATTTGGTGCAACAGGCAGGGGCGCGTGCGGTTGGAAAATACACTGTCTTCGCAGGTGCGGATGCGAAATACTTTTTGAATAAATCCTATACTTTCACGCACCGCTGCGGCATTCGGAAATGGCCCGAAGACTTGGTCGGATTTATTAGGCGTGCCACGAAAGAATCCAATACGCGGATATTTGTGCTTGCTTAACAAGATGTAAGGATAAGACTTATCATCACGAAACAATATGTTATAGCGTGGTGTTAAAGTTTTTATTAAGTTGTTTTCCAAGAGCAGGGCCTCGGATTCTGAGCGCGTCACCGTAATTTCGACGGACGCAATTTCTCCGACCATAAGCTTCACGCGCGGCGAAAGCGCTATTTGTGCGCGGAAATAAGACACCACGCGTTTACGTAGGCTTACCGCTTTGCCAACGTAAATAACCTGGCCCGCCGCGTTTAGCATGCGATACACCCCCGGTAAGTTCAGTAGGTTTTTTAGAAAGCTGTCTCTATCAAACATGGCGACGCGTACTTAGGTGGGGGCTTTTTTGCTGTTGGAAATAATGCGCAATCTCTTCAAACACGCGCTCAAACATTTGCGGCGTCAAGCGTCGCGTTTGCGTGTTATAGCGACTGCAATGGTAGCTATCAAATAACATAACCGCATTGGGCAACGTCGCTATACGGCCGTGCCCGAACACGTAATCCTTGCGCTTTAAACCGTGCGCCATGAGGACTGCTTGGTGCGCAATCTGACCCAGGGCGAGTATCGCCGTTCCAGACGACATTGCCTTTAGTTCGGCGGCGAGAAAGCCATTGCACATGGTAATTTCATCCGGTAGCGGCTTGTTTTGTGGCGGCAAACATTTTACGGCATTGGTTATTTTGCACGCTATCAATTCCAAACCATCGTTGCGATCAACGGATACCGATTTAGTAGCGTAGCCGTATTTATGCAGGGTGCGATAGAGTATTTCACCCGCGTGATCACCGGTAAACGGTCGCCCAGTGCGATTCGCGCCGTGCATACCGGGTGCTAGGCCGACAATCACGAGTCGTGGGTTGTCGGCGCCAAAAGGCGCTACCGGGCGCGCGTGATATTCCGGATACTGTTTTTGGTTCTGGTCACGTAATTCTACGAGGCGCTTGCATAGACGACAGTTCGTTGAGAATTTCACAATCATTGCGTTAGATGCCATTTTTAGCCTATGGTTGTCCGTGTTTATAGTAGAATTTAATTTTTTCGGCGCACCGCTATGTCAAAAGTTCTCGCTACAGAAATCCGCGCAAGTAACTTGCTCGAATTCAATAAACGCGTTTGGCGCGTTCTTAAATGCTACCACGTTCACGTCGGCGGACGCGGCGGCGCTTTCATGCAAGTCGAAATGAAGGATATTGAAAGCGGAACCAAACTGAATCAACGCTTTCGCACTGACGAAAAAATAGAGCGTGCATTCGTGGAAGCGCGTGATATGACCTATCTTTATCAGGATGGCGACAACCACGTGTTCATGGATAAGAATAATTACGAACAACTTAATCTATCTTCGGAATTTATTGAAGGCCAGGTTGAGTATATGTTGCCGAATGCGGACATACAGATCAATTTTCATAACGAGCGCCCTATCGGTGTGCAGCTCCCCCCAAGCGTCATTTTAACCGTGGCAGAGACTGAGCCGAACCTGAAAGGCGCGACCGCAACCAGTTCTTACAAGTCGGCAAAAATGGAAACGGGACTGACAGT
>CANMPU010000170.1 GCA_947499755.1 Betaproteobacteria bacterium
CAACACAAAACCAAATTCGCCCGCTTGCGCAAGATTTAGCGCGCTGCGAAATGCAACCACCCAATTCGCACCAAAAATGCGACTAACACTTGCGATCAGAGCAGTTTTAAAAAGAATATAGCCAATGACGAAACTTACCACCCAGAAACCGTTTTCAATTACCACCTTTAAATCCAAAAGCATGCCTATGGTGACAAAAAACAGCCCGAGTAAAATATCGCGAAACGGTTTGATATCGTCTTCTACTTGGTAGCGATATTCTGTTTCAGAGATCAACATCCCCGCGAGAAACGCGCCTAGCGCTAATGACAATCCTGCTAATTCTGTCGCAAACGCAAGCCCTAACGTAATCAACAAGACGTTGAGTACAAATAACTCGGGGGATTTGCGCCTAGCCACAATATGAAACCAGCTGCGCATGATACGTTGGCCAAAAAACAATAACAACGCCAGCACTAGTACGGCTTTAATGGTTGCAATCGCTAACGTCGGCCCTAATTGTTCGGTATCATGCGTGAGAGCCGGTAGAACAATAAGCAGAGGTACCACCGCGAGGTCCTGAAATAGCAACACGCCGATAACGTGGCGGCCATGTGCTGTGTTTAACTCTAAACGTTCAGATAACATTTTGCTTACAACCGCCGTGGACGACATCGCTAATACCCCGCCTAACGCGATTCCCGCGCGCCAGTCGAGGCCAATAGCCATCACACAAATTACAATCACAACAAGCGTCACCAGGACCTGCGACGCGCCGAGTCCAAATACAATTCTGCGCATCGTTAGAAGGCGCGGTAAGCTGAACTCCAAACCTATGCTAAACATCAAAAACACCACGCCGAACTCTGCAAGATATCGAGTTTGTTCTGTATCCGGGATCCAGCCCAACGCGTGCGGCCCGATGAAAATGCCCACCAACATATAACCAAGAAGGGGCGGAAGACGAGAAAGACGGCACAGCACCACCACGACGACTGCCGCGGCGAGTAGGATCAAAACGAACTGCAAAGTAAGGTGCATATTAGGCGCTTCGCATTAGATGACGAATAGAGCAGGTTTGCTGTCGATGTTGTCGATTATGGACAATCATGTTTCTCCCGTACAATATTACTCACTTTGCACGCCTTTATCACGTTAACATAAGCCTCTATACTTGAAACCTGATGAGCACAGAAGAACAAAAACCGCGCCGTAACTCAAGCACCGATTTGGCGCGGCGCGTACTCGAAATCGAAGCACGTGCAATATCATCTCTCGTTGATAGATTAGATTCGAGTTTTGAACAAGCTGTCGAACTAATACTAAATCGACAGGGACGTGTCATTGTCAGTGGTATCGGTAAATCTGGCCATATTGCGCGTAAAATTGCGTCGACCATGGCAAGCACGGGCACGCCCGCCTATTTCGTTCACCCTACCGAAGCGAGCCACGGTGACCTCGGGATGATCACTAAGCATGACATCTTGCTCGCGCTTTCTTATTCTGGCGAAAGTGAAGAATTGCTTGCGATTATCCCGTTGATCAAACGCCAAGGTGCCAAGCTAATCGCGATGACCGGTAACGTAAATTCTACGCTCGCGAAAGAAGCAGATGTCCACCTGGATGCGCGCGTGCAAGAGGAGGCTTGCCCTCTGGGGTTAGCGCCAACCGCGAGCACCACGGCAGCGTTGGCATTGGGTGACGCATTGGCGGTTGCCTTATTGGACGCAAAGGGATTTGGCGCGGAAGATTTCGCGCGCTCGCATCCTGGTGGGTCATTGGGCGCACGTTTGCTCACGCATGTGAGCGATGTCATGCGAAAAAGTGAGGCGGTGCCGAAGATAGCGAGCAACGCGCCGCTCGCGCTCGCCATACTTGAGATGTCACAGAAGAAAATGGGAATGACCGCTGTCGTCGACGCCGAGGAAAAAGTGATAGGCATATTTACCGACGGCGATCTTCGCAGAGCCTTGGATAAAACGCACGATTTTCACAAGACACCCATTGATACCGTCATGACACCACATCCGCGCACGATACAGCCTGAAAAACTTGCGGTTGAAGCGCTCCAAGTAATGGAAAAGTTTAAAGTGAATCAGCTACTCGTCGTCGATCATGAAAATAGATTACAGGGCGCACTCAACATGCACGATCTATTCCGTGCAAAAGTTATTTAGCGCCGGCGTATATATATTAAGCATACTTTCAACCCTATAAATGATCACACGGACCATCTACGACAAAGCAAAAAATATTCGACTCGCGATTTTTGACGTCGATGGTGTTCTCACGGACGGCAGCCTTTATATTTCCGACGCCGGGGAGGAATACAAAGCGTTTAATACTCTAGATGGGCATGGAATGAAAATGTTACGCGCATCTGGTGTTGAACTCGCGATAATTACGGGCCGAACATCGCGTTGTGTCGAACTTCGCGCGCAAAATCTCGGCATCGGCTTACTTTATCAAGGCGTCGAAAATAAATTGGAGATTTACCATCAGCTGTTGGTTAAATTTAATTTAACGGACAACGAGACATCCTATATGGGCGACGATGTGGCCGATTTGGCAATTCTTAAACGTTGCGGCCTAGCCGTGGGTGTGCCCAACGCGCACACCCACGTAAAAACCAATTGTGATTTAATTACCCGATCTGCTGGAGGACGTGGGGCGGTACGCGAATTTTGCGATTTAGTACTGACTGCGCAAAAAACCTACGATGCGCAACTCGCGCCATATCTAAAATGAGTAGCGCTTGCATAAGCAATTGTGAGAATTTATGGTGAATGAGCGTCTGACGGCTTGGTTCCCTCTGCTGATATTTGTAGTGTTAGCAGCGGTTACTTTTTGGCTGAACCAAAAAATACAACTGCCCGATGCGGTCCGCGACGGCAGTCAGCGCCATGATCCGGATTTCATTATGGACGATTTCTCGTCGACACAAATGCGCGAAGACGGCGAAGTTCAATATTCTCTGTCCGCGAAGCAAATGTCGCATTACCCAGATGATGGAAGCACGCAACTGACTAGCCCAATACTCATATACAGTGAAAAATCGCGTGCGCCGTTACGGATTGTCGCAAACCGCGCCTTGTTGTCCAGAGATGGGGAAAGCGTTTATTTTCGTGGGAATGTTTTTTTATCACGTCCCCCACAGGGCAGACAGGGAAAGTTAACGATGGCGACCGAATTTTTGCATGTTACCCCTAAGGAAAATATTGGAAAAACAGACCGCTTTGTCTCCATCAAGCAACCAGGTACCGTTGTCACCGCTGTAGGAATGGAATTTAATGGCGCTAGCAGAATAATAAAATTACTGTCCAAGGTTAATAGCCGCTATGAACGCTCGCCATCGTAAATATTTTTCTGGGGCTCGTCATGTTTGCCGCTCGGTCGTCAAAACAATCGCGTTACT
>CANMPU010000171.1 GCA_947499755.1 Betaproteobacteria bacterium
TGGGGAAAAAATAAAATGGCGAAAATGCCAGTACGCTAAGCGCGCCAAGAACAAATGAGATCCCGCAACGCGCTGTTGCGTTTGGCAGGACAACCGGTAATACGCTACGCACCTTAGTTCTAGCCACGTTGCGCCGCTAATTCTCGCACGCTATTCCTGTGGCGCTATTTTTTCGATTAGTAACGAGTGCAGTCGACGACTATCCGCATTCAATACCTTGAAACTGAGTTGATCAAATTCGACACGCTCGCCACGTTTGGGCAATCTTCCGAAACGACTGACCACTAAACCACCCACCGTATCGTAATCGTCGTCACTATAGTTGGTGCCAAAGATTTCGTTGAAGTCGCCAATCTCCGTTAACGCTTTTACTCTATACGCGCCACCGGTTTGTTGCACGATATTGTCTTCGGTTTCATCTAAATCATATTCGTCTTCAATATCGCCGACAATTTGCTCGAGCACGTCTTCAATGGTGACGAGGCCAGCCACGCCGCCATATTCGTCGACCACAATCGCAATATGATTACGGTTGCTGCGAAAATCTTTGAGCAATACATTGAGGCGCTTGGATTCTGGAATAAATATCGCTGGACGTAACATTTTACGCACATCGAACTCTTCTTCCCCAGCGTAATAGCGCAATAAATCTTTTGCGAGCAATATACCGATAACGTCGTCCTTGCTTTCACCAATTACGGGAAAGCGTGAGTGCGCGGTCTGAATGACAAAGGGAATAAATTTTTCTGGCGAATCGTTAATATCGATGACGTCCATTTGCGCGCGCGGCACCATGATATCGCGTGCCTGCATTTCGGAAACTTGGAGTACACCTTCAATCATGGCAAAGGCATCGGCATCCAACAAATTACGCTCATAGGCTGAGAACAGTAGCTGAATTAGCTGTTCGCGATCTTCGGGTTCGCGCATCAAAAACGCGCCTAGGCGTTCTAGCCAGTTTGGTTTTTCAGATGTGTCCATTTCAATCCATTAGTTACAACGGCGGTCCGGGTAAGGGTTTGGATACCCCAATTTCATTACGATCTGCGATTCAATACTTTCCATTATTTCTGCTTTGCCATCGGTATCGTGATCGTAGCCCTGCAAGTGCAAGATACCATGCACGACCAAGTGTGCATAATGCGCCTCGACACTAATTGCTTGCTCTTGCGCTTCTCGAGATACTACGGGCGCGCATATAACGATATCGCCACTTAAACGCGGTCGGTTGCTATAAAAAAAAGTTAATACATTGGTTGCATAATCCTTGCCGCGAAAATCACGATTAAGTGTTTGGCCCTCAATCTCATCGACAATACGTAGCGTTAACTCTGCGGGAACTAACAGCGCCGCTAGTATCCATTTCCTTACACTTGCGCGTCGTGCCACATCGCTAGGCTTAGTCGCATACTGCACACACAATGATAGCCGAGGTGCGCTCGCGGTTCCTCTTTTCGTGTCGCGAGTTGCCATAGATGGTGCTATTAGATTATCACCTTTTGTGTTGCTCATAGGCGTTAACAATGCGTTGTACCAACGGATGCCTTACGACATCTTCCGACGTGAAAAAAGTGAACGCAATTCCAGAAATGTCGTTAAGAATTGCGGTGGCCTCTATGAGGCCGCTACCATGGCCACGCGGTAAATCAATCTGCGTTACGTCGCCCGTGATCACGGCTTTACTGCCAAATCCCATGCGCGTCAGAAACATTTTCATTTGCTCTGGGGTCGTATTTTGTGCCTCGTCTAGGATGACGAAGGAATGATTCAGCGTCCGTCCGCGCATATAGGCTAAAGGCGCAATTTCTATGGTGCCACGCTCGAACAACTTTGCTGTTTTTTCCAATCCCATCAAATCATAAAGTGCGTCATACAAGGGGCGCAGGTAGGGATCCACTTTTTGTGCCAAATCCCCAGGTAAAAATCCGAGTCGCTCCCCCGCTTCGACCGCCGGTCGCACTAACACTAAACGTTGTACTAAATCTCGTTCCAACGCGTCTACTGCGCTCGCCACCGCAAGATAGGTTTTCCCCGTGCCCGCGGGTCCGATGCCGAAGGTGATATCGTGGTCACGTATCTGTTGTAAATACTGTTGCTGTCTAGCTGTACGTCCGCGTAAATCTTGACGCCGCGTCTGTAGTAGCGTTGCGCCTTGCGCCACGGTGGACCCTTTAGGCTGCGCTAACTCTACGAGCCCAAGCTGAACATCTTCAAGCGACAAATTGTGTTCCGCTTTCAGATAGAAGCGCTTCAGAATCTTGGCCGCTAGTTTCGCTTGCTCGTGGTCTCCGACTACGGAAAAGTGCTCGCCGCGCCGAGCAATGCTTACTGCAAGCGCGTTTTCGATTTGTTTTAGATTTTCATCCAATACACCACACAAATTGGATAATTTATTGTTGTCGACGGGCGTAAAGGAAAGTTCGAACGATTTCATTTCAGTTGGCGACTATTTCCCCACGTAGCGAACGCGCGCCCGCGGTTAATATGCGCACATCGACAAATTCCCCGATCAATCCGGGTACGCCCGCAAAATTGACGACTCTATTGTTTTCGGTACGCCCGCATAATTCGTTTGCATCTTTTTTTGACACAGCATCAACCAGAATATTCTCGGCATGACCTACCATGCGCGCGCTAACGTCGCGCGCCTGTGCTTCAATCATTTCCTGCAAAACCATCAATCTTTGTTGCTTTTGTTCGCGGGAAACGTCATCGGGCAATTGCGCTGCGGGCGTCCCGGGTCGCGGGCTATAGATAAAACTAAAACTCGCGTCAAAACCTATGTCTTGAATAAGATTAATTGTGTCGGTAAAATCGGCATCGCTTTCGCCCGGGAAGCCGATAATAAAATCTGATGTTATCGATATTGCTGGCCGAATACGGCGCAAGCGTCGAATAATGGATTTGTATTCTAAGATGCTATAGCCCCGTTTCATCGCAGCCAAAATCTTGTCCGACCCGGATTGCACTGGGAGGTGAACATGATTGACCAGTTGCGGTATTTTCTCGTACGCGTCGATTAACCGTTGCGTGAATTCCTTTGGATGTGAACTGGTATAGCGAATGCGCGCAATGCCCGGGATCTCAGCGACATAGTCAAGTAGCTGGGCAAAGTCTGCGATTGCTCCCTCATGCGTGTTGCCGCGGTAGGCGTTGACGTTTTGTCCCAGCAAGGTCACCTCTCTAATTCCCTGCTGCGCGAGTTCCGCAACTTCCGATAACACATCGTCTAATGGGCGCGAAACTTCTTCGCCGCGGGTGTAGGGGACGATACAAAAGC
>CANMPU010000172.1 GCA_947499755.1 Betaproteobacteria bacterium
TAAAGAATGGTTTTCGTCGTAGCGGATCATTTACTTATCGCCCGTATTGCGATCACTGCCAAGCTTGTATTCCGGTGCGCGTGCTAACCGAAAAATTTGATGCCAGTCGCGCCCAACGTCGTGCCGCAAAGCGTCACGCCAATTTAGATGAACACATTCTTGACCTCGTCTATAAACAGGAACACTATGACTTATATTTAAAATATCAGGCCACGCGTCATCACGGTGGCGGTATGGATCAAGGTAGTCGTGAGCAGTATTGTCACTCTCTCCTTCAGAGCAATGTTCAATCTAATCTCGTAGAATTTCGTGAAGATGGCAAATTACGTATGGTCAGTATTATCGATAGGCTAGTTGATGGAATTTCTTCGGTTTATACTTTTTTCGACCCCGATATACCCGGTGCTAGCCTTGGCACCTACAACGTTGTTTGGCAAATTGAACTCTGTAGGAAATTTAAGTTGCCCTATCTTTATCTTGGCTACTGGATAGAACAAAGTAAAAAAATGGCGTATAAAGCCAATTTTCGTCCCGTACAGGGATTCGTCAATGGACGTTGGGAAATGTTGTGGCAGTAAATTATTTCAAGTTGGTAGCCCCTTAGACTCCACGTCGTCCGCACTATTTTCTTCAAAGCTAGCTTTTCATTGAATCGTCGCCTTCTAACGACATTCCCGGCGCTATCAGGTATGATGCGTGCTGCTTAATTTACGGCTTGTAACGTGAAGAAATTTCTTTTATCCGGTTGGCGCTTAAGGTTTAATGTTATTGAGTCAAGTCGTTATGGTCCGCTTTATCTCGCAGCGCTTCTATTTCTCGTAATCGCGTCGGCTACACGCTTAGCATTATCCATTGTTGCGCTGTCACATTCGCAAATTGCGGCCCCTCAACTTGCTGCGATAATTCCCATCGGCTTTTTTTTCGATCTGATTACCTGCCTCTACCTTTTCGCGCTGTTTGCGCTGTATCTTTTTATCATACCAGAGCGTCTATATAGGACCAGACTACAACGTAGGTTTTTTCTTCTAGTCTATTTTGCTAGCATATTTGGCTTGCTATATTTAGCTGCCGCAGAGTACATATTTTTTGACGAATTTGATGCGCGTTTTAATTTTATCGCAGTTGAGTATCTCATTTATCCACACGAAGTTTTTGTGAATATCTGGCAATCCTACAATGTGTGGCAGTTTATTCTTCTGACGCTCGTTGTCGCGTTGGGCCTAATGTGGCGTGTTCACCCAACATTAATAAAAGCATTTTCACATCGTAGCACATACAAAACTCGTCTTATTCCTCTGCTGATTTTTGCGCTGCTACTAGCGTTCGTGCAAAGCTTCGTAAATATCAATACCGGACATTTTTCGCAGAATCGTGTTGCCAACGAACTAGCGCAAAACGGAATATATTCATTTTTTAGTGCGGCAGCCAATAGCGAACTAAATTATCCGCAATACTACAAAACAATACCTGAAGGCGACGCGATTGCACGCTTGCGTAGTATGGTTACGCAACCGAACTCGACCTTTATTGAGGGCGCAATTAATCCAATAGCGCGCCGCGTAGACAACCCTGGGACGCCGCAACTTTTAAATGTCATTGTTCTTTTGCAAGAGTCACTCGGCGCGGAGTTTATTGGTTACTACGGAGATAAGCGAAACCTTACACCCAATATCGATCGCCTTGCAAGCGAGAGTATTGTTTTTACCAATGTCTATGCGACCGGCACGCGTACTGTTAGAGGTATGGAAGCAGTCGCAGCATCTTTTCCACCAGTACCGGCTGAATCAATCGTTAAGCGACCTAAAAATGAGAACATGTTCAACTGGTCGACGGTCATGCAAAAGAACGGATATTCGCCCACATTTATTTATGGTGGCTATGGCACGTTTGACAATATGAACTACTACTTTGGTCACAACGGCTACCGCGTCGTTGATCGGACTAGCATGGACAAACCTACCTTCAGCAATATATGGGGCGTGTCAGACGAGGATGCCTATCGTAATGCGTTCCGTATTTTCGATGAACAATTTGCACATGGCGAGAAAATATTTTCCATCATCATGAGCACATCCAATCATAAACCGTTCACCTTCCCCGCCGGAATTCCAGGGGTGCAATCGACTGGGGGCGGGCGCGACGCCGGCGTCAAATATTCCGATTATGCGATCGGTAAGTTCTTCGACGCACTGAAAACCAAGCCTTATTACACCGATACGGTGGTGCTTATTGTTGGCGACCACGGCGCCCGCGTTTACGGCAAAGAAAACATTCCTTTACCCAGCTATGAATTGCCGTTAATTATTTACGCGCCTAAACATTTTAAACCGCAAAGTATCTCTGCACTTACTAGCCAAATCGATGTTGCACCGACAATGCTAGGTCTATTAAATATTTCCTACGACAGCGTCTTCTTCGGTAGAGATGTATTAAAAACCTTGGATAATCGTTTTGCTCTATTCAACCACAATCGCGACATTGCGCTCTACCAAAATGATAAAATTGCCGAATTAGGTTTCAGAAAAACGATTGCGATGTACCAATATAAAAAAGGCGATTCAGAACAAATTAAAACCGGCCCTGAGGAAGAACAAACAAAAAATGCCGCCAGCCTTTTCCAATTGGCATACGATTTCTACAAGCATCAGACCTATCGCTTGAAATAACCCCAACTGTTCGAGTTACAATTCACGTTTCATCCAGCATAGAATCGATCGACCGATGATGCGTTTTTATATTCTGCATGTAGTCCTTCCGGTCATCATCGCCGTGCTTCTGATATTTGGCCTGGAGGCATTGGGGCTAGATCACAAGATTACTGACGTGTTTTATAACAGCGTCAGCGGCGAATTCCCATTACGCTATAACTGGTTCGTGGAAGTTGTGATGCATCGGTGGAGCAAATACGTTGCACTATCCATCGCCGGCACAATGCTTGCGGCCGTTTTGGTTTCTTACTCTGTTCCGTATCTTATTAAGTATCGACGCGTCTTTGTGTTTGCAGCTCTAGCGATGTTACTCGCACCCGCGACGGTGACTCTATTGAAAAGCCAAAGTAACAAACACTGCCCATGGGATTTGCAGGAATATGGTGGCTATGCACCCTACACTCACCTACTCGAACCGCTGCCAGCGGAAATAAAGCCGGGGCGTTGTTTCCCAGGTGGGCATGCGGGCACTGGGTTTTGTTTCATGGCCTTTTATTTTGTCGGAAAAATATTACGAAGGAAATATTTAGCGGCTGCTGGTCTAGTCGG
>CANMPU010000173.1 GCA_947499755.1 Betaproteobacteria bacterium
GTCATGATATCGCCGCAGATCATCACAATAAATTCGGCTCCTGCTGCTAGACGAACCTCGCGAATATTAATTTCATGATTTGACGGTGCGCCCTTTAAGGATGGGTCAGTGGAAAACGAATACTGCGTTTTCGCAACACAGATCGGATAGTGTCCATAACCATCTTCCTGAAGCTTTTTGATTTGTGCGCGAACTTTGCTGTCTGCCGTAATGCCAGTGGCACCATAAATCTTGGTCGCAACAGCCTTCATTTTGTCCCACAAAGGTTCCGAGTCCTCATAGGCAAAGCGAAAATCTGCGGGTACTTTGGCAATCATATCGACTACAGCATTTGCAAGATCGACCGCGCCCTTACCGCCCTCTGCCCAATGTCTTGCGAGAATTACCGGCGCCTCATGGTGTGCCATTTTTTGCTTCAGCAAATCGATTTCCGCTTGAGTGTCAGCGGTGAAGTTGTTGATGGAAACAATGCAGGGAAGACCAAAATGGTTACGGATATTGTTAACGTGCTTTTCTAGATTAGTAATGCCTTTTTCTAATGCGGGGAGATTTTCCACGCTTAGTGATTTAAGTTCCACGCCGCCATGAAACTTAAGCGCACGCACGGTGGCCACAATGACGACCATTGCGGGACGGAGACCGGATTTGCGGCACTTGATGTCGAGGAATTTCTCTGCGCCCAAGTCTGCGCCGAACCCGGCTTCTGTTACGACATAGTCACCCAGTTTAAGTGCGGTTTTGGTTGCGATTACAGAGTTACATCCGTGAGCGATGTTGGCGAATGGTCCGCCGTGAACGAACGCGGGATTGTTTTCTAACGTTTGCACCAGATTTGGTTTAATCGCGTCTTTCAGTAACACCGCCATGGCACCATGCGCATTCAGATCCTGTGCGCGTATCGGCTTCTGATCGCGCGTATACCCTACGACAATATTTCCCAAGCGCTTTTTAAGATCCATCGGCGAGCTCGCCAGACAAAATATTGCCATGACCTCGGACGCGACCACGATATCAAACCCGTCTTCGCGCGGGAATCCATTTGCGGGCCCACCTAGCGATACCGTAATTTGTCTTAACGCGCGGTCATTCATGTCAAGAACGCGTTTCCAGGTAATGCGACGTACGTCAAATCCCAGCTCGTTACCATGATGGATATGATTGTCGATCAACGCGGCTAGCAGATTGTTCGCTAACTGGATCGCGTTAAAATCACCGGTGAAGTGCAGGTTGATGTCTTCCATCGGCACGACTTGCGCGTAGCCACCCCCGCAGGCGCCACCCTTCATGCCAAATACGGGGCCTAACGAGGGTTCGCGCAAACAGATCACCGCTTTTTTCCCGATCTTGTTGAGTGCGTCACCGAGACCGACGGTCGTGGTCGTTTTACCCTCGCCGGCAGGTGTGGGGCTGATTGCGGTTACCAGGATCAGCTTCCCATCGGGGCGGCCTTCTAGTTTGTTAATAAAGTCGAACGACAATTTGGCTTTGTAATGGCCATAAGGCTCGAGGAACTCATCGTCTATCCCTAATTTCTCTTTCGCGATTTTGGCGATGCGCTGCATTTTCGCTTGTTGTGCAATTTCTATATTTGATGCCATTTCTCAATTCTCCCTTTCAAGCATATTAATTATTGGCTAAAGCAAACAACATGCATCTTTAGAAGCAACCGCTAGTTTCAAGCGACACTGGTCTATTCGCAATTCACATTAAAATTAATTTTTACCAACGGCAAGGATCTGTCCGCCACCATAACTTGTTAGTGGTTTAATCGTTCCGCCTTTGGAAACTCGCACCGCACAGTATTTGAATTCTGGAATTTTCCCAAATGGATCTAATACGGGATTTGTTAGTACATTTGCCGCTGCTTCGTAGTAACAAAATGGAATAAATACTGTGCCTAGTGGCGTACCATCGTCGGCGCGTGCGTAGAGTGAAATTTTGCCGCGTCGCGATTCGATATATATGACGTCACCAGGCTTAACGCCCAAGGCGTCAAGGTCTAGCGGGTGCATTAGCGCGACGGCGACGGGTTCAATCGCATCGAGTACGCCAGCACGTCTCGTCATGCTGCCGGTATGCCAGTGTTCAAGTTGGCGTCCGGTGATGAGTACGGAGGGGTATTCAGTGTCCGGTTGTTCGGCTGCCGGAATAATATCTGCAGGTACTATTCGAGCTCGTCCTGTTGCAGTAGGAAATGTTTGCGTAAAGACGACAGATTGCCCCGGGTCGCCTTCCTTCTCGCAAGGATAAGTCACCGCATCCTGTTCTTCTAAGCGCGCCCAGGTTATGCCTGAAATGCTCGGCATGGCTTTACGCATTTCATCGAAGACTTCCGCAACGCCACTATCGGGTCCTTGGTAGTTCCAATTTAAACCAACGCGTCTGGCTATTTCCTGAATAATCCACAAATCCTGTCGTGCCTCTCCAGGCATTTCTAAGGCTTTGCGCCCAAGCTGCACGGTTCTATCTGTGTTAGTAAACGTGCCGGTTTTTTCCGGGAACGCTGAAGCGGGAAGGATGACATCGGCAAGATAGGCGGTCTCGGTCAGGAAAATATCTTGCACTACCAAGCAGTCAAGGTCCGCTAGGGCTTGTTTTGCGTGGTCCGCATCCGGGTCTGACATCGCCGGGTTTTCGCCCATGATATACATGCCGTTAATTTGACCAGCATGAATCGCATTCATGATTTCTACCACGGTTAGCCCCGGTTTTGGATCTAACGTCGCACCCCAAAGCGCCTCAAATTTTGCACGCACCTTCTCGTTATCCACGCGTTGGTAATCCGGGAACACCATCGGGATAAGGCCTGCATCTGACGCACCCTGTACGTTATTTTGCCCGCGCAGCGGGTGTAGCCCAGAACCAGGTTTACCGATTTGTCCCGTCATCAGGGCGAGTGCAATTAAACACCGCGCATTGTCTGTTCCGTGAATATGTTGCGAGATCCCCATTCCCCAGAGAATCATCGAGGCCTTAGAGGTTGCGTAGAGTCGCGCGATTTCTTTAATTTTCTCGGCAGCGATGCCACAAATTGGCGCCATTTCTTCAGGGCTGTAGCCAGCAACATTTTTCTTTAATTCGTCATATCCTATGGTGCGGCTGGCAATAAATTCCTCGCTGACTAGATTTTCGTGCACGATGGTATGCATCATCGCATTTAATAAGGCAACGTCGGTATCGGCCTTAAACTGTAAGTAATGTGTCGCGATGCGCGCAAGATCTGAGCGTCTTGGATCAGCCAGGACG
>CANMPU010000174.1 GCA_947499755.1 Betaproteobacteria bacterium
GGTTGAAACCCGCCATAGCAGCCGGTGTATTTGGCGCGATATCCCCCAACACCGGCTTTAATCCAGGGACACCATGTGCGAACAGGCCCCAGTATAACGCGATGGCCAACAAAAAATTAGCAGCGGGACCTGCAATGACAATTGCAAAGCGTCGATATACCGACTGCCTATTAAACGCAAATGAGACATCCTCCGGCGCGACGTCACCTTCGCGTTCATCGACCATTTTAACGTAACCACCCAAGGGGAATGCGGCGAGCACCCATTCGGTCTTGTCTTTTCCAATTCGCTTCTTAATTAGCGCGCGACCAAATCCTATGGAAAACCGTAGAACTTTTACACCACATAATCTGGCAACAACGTAATGCCCTAATTCATGAAAAACAATAAGAAACCCTAGCGCAAGTACGAATGCGATCAGATAGAAGAAAAAAGTATTCACGCTAGGCAATGACCGCCGAATTGATTTTCAACCACTCACTCGCAAGCTCGCGCGATCCGACGTCTGCCTTCAAAACATCCGCCAGTGTCGATATTGGCCCAATCGCGTAGTGACTTAAAACGTATTCAATTAGTTTAGGTATTTGCACAAATCCGATTTTGCCATCCAAAAAACTCGCAACAGCGATTTCATTAGCGGCGTTTAGTACCGCCGGCGCATTACCGTCGCGACGCAGCGCCTGATAGGCAAGCTCTAAACACGGGAAACGCGTAAAATCGGGGGCTTCGAAATTAAGAGTCGCTATCTTAAAAAGATCAAGCGACGCGACCCCGGATTCTATTCTTTCTGGGAAGGCCAATGCATGCGCAATCGGCGTACGCATGTCCGGATTGCCAAGCTGCGCAATTACCGAACCGTCAATATATTCGACCAGGGAGTGAATAATACTTTGTGGATGGATGACAACTTGAATTCGATCGTAGGGCATATTAAAAAGCCAACGCGCTTCTATGACTTCTAAACCCTTATTCATCATAGTTGCCGAATCGACAGAGATTTTTTTCCCCATATCCCAGTTCGGGTGCGCGCAGGCTTCGCTCGGTGTTACGCGCTCTAGTCCTTCTTTGGGATTTGTTCGAAATGGGCCACCAGATGCCGTAAGTAAAATCTTCTTAATTCCAGAGTCTGCAAGGTTGCCGCGGTAATTTAATGGTAATGCCTGAAATATTGCGTTGTGCTCGCTATCTATCGGTAATAGTGTCGCGTTGTGCGTCTTGACGGTCTGCATAAAAATACTGCCCGCCATGACTAACGCTTCTTTGTTCGCAAGTAATATTTTCTTCCCCGCCCGAGCAGCCGCCAACGTCGGAGGCAACCCTGCTGCCCCAACAATTGCTGCCATCACGGTATCAATTTCATCAAGGCTTGCAACTTGAGACAGTCCATCTTGACCACATAGAACGCTGCATTCAATACCCGATTGGAGAATTTTATTACGAAACTCCTCCGCTTTTTGGACATCAGCGACTACGGCAAACTTAGGTCGAAACTGCATGCATTGTTCAAAAAGCATATCGATTCGCCTGTTCGCACTTAGAGCAACTATTTCGTATCTATCCAAATGTCGCGCCACGACATCTAAAGTACTGACGCCGATACTCCCGGTCGAACCAAGGACGGTTAGTTTTCTCGTTGGTGTCATAAAATATAAGAGCTATGCGATACGGGAAACAGCAGGAGGAGCATGGCAATAATTGGCGTTGTCGATGTTAAGCTATCGATACGATCTAACACGCCACCATGCCCCGGTAATAATGTACCACTATCCTTTACACCCGCTTGTCGCTTTATCCAGGACTCGAACAAATCGCCTTCTATACTCAACGCCGCCAAGAAATAGGCAACCGCGAGGTAAATCACAATACTGCTGTTAGGTTCCCAATGAAAGTAGAATATCAGCAACACATACAGCGTGACCACCACATAGGCGGCAGCAACGCCTTCCCAAGTTTTTTTAGGGCTAATATTTGGCGCAAGCTTATGCTTACCTAATTTCCTACCAATAAAATAGGCCACGCTATCCATTAACCAGACAAAGCAAAAAACCAGAATAAGTGTCGCTACGCTATTTTGCAGATACGACAACGCCAGCCAGGTTGGTACTAAAATAATCCAGCCAACAATACTCGAAATAATCGGCGTCCCCAATCTGGTTTTTTTTGCTAGCCAAATAGGACATATACCTAGCCAAAATAGCGATGATAAAATAAAAACCGCTAAGTAGATCAGACCACACGTCGCGCTGCTTGCTAATACATTCGTCACAAGAAGCGCGGCGCAAGAAAGTAGGATGGTTAGGTTAAACAGCAGTGCCGTTGCCCTTGAATGGCCCGACAATTTACTCCATTCGTACCCACCAACTACTACAAGGCCGATAAGCGCAATCGACCAAAATCGATTTGATAATGTGAAAATTGCAGAGAAAACGATGGCGAATAAGACAACTGCTGTGATGATACGTTGTTTAAGCATCGCGCCGCAAAAATCAGAACCGGATGCAATCTGTAGAGATCATGTGCACATTAACTAACATCAACAGCTTCTTTTTTAACTGCCATTAATTGGTCACGCGGTTGTCTAACTTGATCACTAGTCCGTCCAAATCTCCGTTCACGCTTTTGAAAACTTTGGATTGCATTATCTAGTGAAGCTGCATCAAAATCTGGCCACAAGGTATCAGTAAAAAAAAGTTCGGTATATGCAAGCTGCCAAAGTAAAAAATTGCTAATACGTTGTTCACCACCGGTACGGATAAACAGATCTGGTTCTGGTGCAAAACTCATCGACAAATAAGGTGTGAGATCCGACTCTGTAATACCCCCCGCAAGCTCCGGCTTATCCATAAGCAAGCGATTGGTCGCTTGAAGCAAATCCCATCTGCCACCATAGTTCGCAGCAATCGTTAGGGTAAATCTGTTGTTATTCTGAGTAAGCGCTTCGGAAGCTTTAATGAGTTTGATTAGTTTGGGCTCGAATGCCGCTAAATCGCCTATGACTCTTATCCGTACTTTGGCATCGTGGAGCTTCGCAACCTCCTGCTCCAAGGCTTTTACAAAAAGCTGCATGAGCAGCGCGACTTCTTCTATCGGTCGGCGCCAATTCTCGCTACTAAATGCAAATAGTGTCAAATATTTCACGCCCCTATCTATGCATGCTTTTACTGTAGCGCGCACCGATTCAACACCCCGACGATGACCCGCGATATGTGGAAGAAAGCGACGTT
>CANMPU010000175.1 GCA_947499755.1 Betaproteobacteria bacterium
CTTAACATGGTTGGGTTGAGCGACCGTAGTGCGCATTATCCGTCTGAATTATCTGGCGGCCAACAACAACGAGTCGCCATTGCACGCGCCATCGTTTCCGACCCAACAATACTTGTTGCCGATGAACCCACCGGCGATTTGGACCGAGTATCGGCAGAGGATATCTTGAATCTCCTGGATAGGCTGAACCGCGAACTCGGAAAGACCATTATCATGGTGACGCACGATCAACGCGCCGCGAGTAAAGCGCGTGCGATTATGTATTTGCACAAAGGCGTTTTGAATGACACCGAGTAGACTTAAGGTCTAACTCGCGTAACGCTCAAACATGTATTTTCTGAAACTCATTCTGCGTAATATCTTTCGGCATAAGCTGCGTACTTGGCTTACGATCATAGGGCTGGTGGTCGCAGTACTTGCCTTTGGGCTATTACGTACCGTGGTGGACGCGTGGTACGCAGGTGCCGACGCTGCCTCGAATACCCGCTTGGTTACGCGCAATGCAATTTCTTTGATTTTTCCTTTGCCCATTACTTACGAGGAGAAGATTAGAAAAATCGATGGTGTGCGCGCAGTTGCGCATGCGAATTGGTTTGGTGGTGTCTATATCACCGAGAAAAACTTCTTCCCACAATTTGCCGTCGATGCGTATCATTGGTTTGACCTTTATCCAGAGTTCGTTATCTCTCCCGAACAAAAAAAAGCATTTCAACTTGATCGCAAGGGTTGCATCGTTGGACGTAAATTAGCAAATAACTATGGTTGGAAAATCGGCGATATTGTGCCAATACGCGGCACTATATTTCCAGGAAACTGGGAATTTGTGATCCGTGGAATATATGACGGAGCCGAAAAGAAAACTGACACCTCGCAATTTTTTTTCCAATGGGATTATCTCAACGAGACTCTGCTAAAAACTGCTCCCAGAAGAGCTAACCTGGCCGGGATTTATTTTATAGGCGTGACGCAACCCGACGGAGCGCCGGAAATTTCCGCTGAAATCGATAAGACATTTAAGAATTCTTTAGCAGAAACGCTGACGGAAACGGAAAAAGCCTTTCAGCTAGGCTTCGTGGCGATGACCGAAGCGATTGTTGTTGCGATTCGCGCAGTTTCATTTTTAGTCATTTTTATTATTATGACCGTGATGGCAAATACTATTGCGATGACGGCGCGCGAGCGTACAACGGAGTATGCCACCTTAAAAGCGTTGGGTTTCAAGCCACGCCATATTACTGTATTGATTTTTGGGGAATCGTTCGCGATTGCCTTGATTGGTGCCATTATTGGAATAGCGCTGACATTCCCAGTTGCAAGTAAATTTGCGGAGACGATGGGTACATTATTTCCTGTGTTTAATGTATCGCATTCCACATTGTTGATGCAATTGAGTGCGGCCGCAATCGTTGCGCTGGTTGCCGCTATTCTGCCAAGTTACCGTGCCAGTCGCATGCCCATCGTAGAAGGACTGAGGAATATAGGCTAATGCGAGTCCCGCTGAATTACATCATCAGAAATCTCTGGGCGCGAAAACTCACAACTGCGCTTACCGCTGCCGGGATGGCTATGGTGGTCTTTGTATTTTCTACTGTGTTAATGTTGGACGAAGGTCTGAAGAAAACCATGGTCACAACCGGCTCGTATGACAATATCGTGGTCATACGGCGTTCGTCGGAAACCGAAATTCAAAGTGGCATTGATCGTGAGCAAGCGTCGATTATTGAAACACAACCGGAGGTCGCGCTGGGCGGAGATGGCCAACGTATGGTATCCAAAGAAACCGTAGTTTTGATTGCGTTAGCGAAAAAAGATACGACGAAGAGCTCGAACGTGATTATCCGCGGTATGTCACAAACCGGCCTCGCGTTACGTCCACAGGTAAAAATAGTCCAGGGCCGCATGTTTCGCGCCGGGTCATCAGAAATTGTGACCGGCCAAGCGATCGCTGGCCGCTTCAAGGGCGTGGCGCTAGGGGAAAAACTACCCTTCGGATTGCGTGATTGGACTGTCGTTGGAATTTTCGATGCGGGAAAAACAGGATTCGATTCCGAAATATGGGGGGATGTCGATCAACTCATGCAGGCCTTCCGTAGGCCTGTCTACTCGTCAGTTATTTTTAGGTTAAATGACGCCGAGAAATTCAATGTGTTGAAAACGCGCATCGAAACCGACCCAAGGCTGACGATCGAGGCGAAACGTGAACATCAATTTTACGCCGAGCAATCCGAAATGCTTTCGACTTTCATCCGCATACTCGGCCTGGTGCTGAGCATTATTTTTTCCATTGGTGCGATCATCGGCGCAATGATCACCATGTATGCATCTGTGGCGAGTCGTACGGCAGAAATAGGAACACTGCGCGCGCTAGGATTTCAGCGTAACAGTATCCTGAGTGCATTTATGCTTGAATCCCTTTTGTTGGGATTCATCGGTGGGGCAGTTGGGTTGCTTGCTGCTTCGTTCATGCAATATTTCACAATTTCGACCATGAACTTTCAGTCGTTTGCCGAATTAGCCTTTACGTTTACGTTGACTGCATCGATTGTGATTTGGACGCTAGTATTTGCGTTACTGATGGGGTTTGTGGGCGGATTTCTTCCAGCATTTCGTGCCGCGCGTATGAATATCGTCGATGCGTTGCGGGCGATTTAATTGACGAACGGTGAATCCAAATTATACGTGCGCCTACTGCGATGAGATAGACTTGCGCCAGATTACGTGGCTACGCGCAGTGAGCAAAGCGATTAAACAGATTTAAGCACCTTGCTAAGCGTCATCGCGATCTTTAGTTAACGCTAGGTTTACAAGTTTATGAACAAGCGGGGACACAAGAATAATTGTTGGGAATGCAACTGTGAACGCGAATGCCCACGCCTTCATCCATATGATCACGATATTACTTACTAGCCCAACGTTAAAAACACTAATGACAAGAGACATAATGCAAGACATCAGTAGCGACATGAAAAATGAAAACACAATTTTCTGATATTTGCGATTTATCATTGGTACGCCATAAATTCTTGGATAAACATCTGCGGATGGAAGCGAATGTTGCTTCTGCTCCAATGTCGCACTATCGATTACGCGCGGCGAATCAAGTTGGATAGGTCGATTGGGCGATGGTCTGAGCCATGGGCTCTATCGTGCCGGTGTGAAAGCGATAGCTGCCGGCTTTCCGGTCATTGTAATACGCGTTTAGTGTGCGCCGCACCGTCG
>CANMPU010000176.1 GCA_947499755.1 Betaproteobacteria bacterium
GAGGCGCGTCACTTCGGTGCCGAAAATATTCACCCGTGGCAAAAACCTGATATTAAAACTGTCATTTGCTGCTGGTACAGTTCCTGCATTGAACTAAATTAGGTTTGCTCTATCCACCTGTATGTAATTTGTAAAATATAAACGAGGATAAAAATGGAAATTTGTGATGTATTAAATTTATCGGAGCCTTTTAATTCGATACCAAACGCAGTTTTAAACAAAATTGGCGCAATCGCCGAGCTAGTCACCTATAAGAAAGGTGCTGTTGTCTATAAAGAGGGCGACGAAGCAGACGCGATTTATGTGATCTTGTCTGGCAAGGTATCACGCACGATTAGCCCGCCAATTAGCTATATCACGGAAGAAAAATTTCATCAAGCGAATGACGTCGTCGGTTGGGTATCGTTATTCCAAGATATGCCTTATGGATTGGAAACCCGGATCTGCACGCTTGTATGTGTGGAGGACTCAGCACAGATCAAGATCGATAGCCGTAAGTTCGAGGCCTTGCTTGAGGGTGAAGGTGAAGTCCGCGTCATGCTACGCGAGCGTCATGCAGGATCGATTGCCGATTCTCTGATGTTACCTGGAGGCGCAGTTGGTTTTACCTATCGCGGCAATAAAAAAATTCCAGTCTTCGTTCCAAATTGGAGAGTTAACCAATTACTAAACAACAACCGATTTCCACATTAATCTAGAAATCGGTCTCACGCTTCCGTGTAGTTTGTTACAGGCTCATCGTGATCGCGTCGTTAGTTGAATTTAACGCGAGCAAAAATTGTATATGAGCCTGGGTGTGCGCCATACGTGTCATTCAGCGCGTCGGGAAAAGAAAATAATCCGACGGCTGCACCAACGCCAAAGCGCACATGCTGCTCTGACGGAAAGTCGTAAACAACCCCCAAGCTCAGTTTATTAATTTGGTAGATTTGCTCTGCGCGCGCATCACTTTCACCAAATAACTCGTTTTTTCCTACGTGCTCTAAACGAGCAAACCAAGTGTGCGTGTCGTTAATTCTGTAAGCAGACTCCAGTAAATAAGCGGAACTCGCATTACCCACCGAGGGCATATTACGACCCCAGGCAAATGTAGTTTGCCAATTGTTGCCGTCTATAGTGGTGCTATAGATTGCCGACGCCGTCGAGCGATTAATATTCAC
Source organism: Betaproteobacteria bacterium (assembly GCA_947499755.1). GTDB lineage: Bacteria > Pseudomonadota > Gammaproteobacteria > Burkholderiales > CANMPU01 > CANMPU01. The sequence goes on from CANMPU010000176.1 coordinate 1,161, forward strand.
TAAAGGCGCGAGCTGCTCACCACTCACAATATGACCGTAGCTCACTTGTAACGCCCATTCGTTGCTTGGGTTGTACGACAAACGTACTGAGCCAGAATTGAGTTTTCCAGATTCAATGTCGTAACGAAATTGGTCTGGCTCACGTCCGCGAAATAACGACGCTTCAATCTTCACATCTTGGTAAATATAACCCGCCGTGACTACACCGAAAGTGACGTGCGTTGCATCGAGCCAATGATGCGAAATCTACGCTTCTGGGTTATCCATCCCGGAAAAGCGATGCATGAATGTTGGCGGCCCCAGAGCGGGTTCCCCGGGCAGGCCAACGTAGGCAAATACGGAACTGTGATCCGTTAACCGCAAGCTATAGGAAGCGGCGAGCTCGACAAAAAAATCATGTGGATGTTGGCGATCGACCAAGTGTTCTACGCCATCTGCGGTTTCACCCGTCTGAAAAAGCAAAGGGTAACCAGACTTACCCATCAATGGGTCAGGAGAAATCATGGCGCGCAGACCAAGCGTGCCGTTCCCCAATGGTTTTCGCGCCATCATCATCATCATGCCCGCGGCAAAACTCTGATCATCGCCACGCAGCCCGCCCTGATGCGTGTAAACCGCGTTGATGGTCCCATGCAGCATCGTGCTCCACTCGCCCATCATTTGGTGCAATCCCTCATGAGCTGTAGCATCGGGCTGCCAACCGCTGCCAGTGGCATCGCGTGTCATCGGATAGCTGCCCAACAAGCCCGCCATTTGTTGATGGCGCATGTGCCCATGATCGATAGCCGGATTTTGCTCTTCGGCCAAGACGTGCGGCGCGGCGCTAATGAAGTACAAAACAGCTACTAGAGTTGCGATTAAATTTTTCATGGTGTGCTCCATTTCCGATAGAGGTGTTAGTGTTATTACAAAATCAGCGGCGCGATGAACGCAAAAAATCCGCCGACCACAAATATCAAGACAGAAACGACATAAACCACTAACGATATTTTTCGCGCGTTCCCACATGCGCGCGCTAGGGTTACGTCCGTTGGACAGGGCTCTAGTCGCGCACGCCATTGCAGATAGCCCGATAGCGCAAGCACCACTGCCACAACAATAAACAAAGGCACTTTGTGCAGCGATAACCAGATTAACTGCGGAAAGATAGAGACCAACGATGACAACGCAGCGCCGGCACCCAATGCTACGAGTAGCGCTGGTAACGCGCAGCAAACGAGAGTACTGCCACTACTAAAGGGTGAGACTATGCTCACGAGCGTGGCTTTATTCGGAAGCTCTATCATTTTGCCAATTAGGATTTAATTTCTTGCACCGATTGGGAGACGACCTCAATCTTGACCACTTCGTAGCCAGCGTCTGTGATCAAGTCTTTCAAGGTTTCCGGGTCTAGCGTTTGCCCTTCCTTTATTTCTACTGCGACGATACGCTTTTTCAGATTCACATACACATCTTCCTAGCGATATGGTGCAGGCGCTTAGAAATAAACACAATACTAGGCCGACGGTTTTCATCTTCGCTCAAATGATACACCCATCGCGAGACAGGAAATACTTAAACTGAAACGGTAGTGGTTTTGCTTATGACCTACGTGTGTACTATCCGATATTCAATATTTCATCAATTCATTTTGTTGGGCTTCGAAAAGTTAAACTCGCGAGGGCTTGTATTGCTTGTATTGCTTGTATTGTTTGTATTGCTTGATTGGCGACCCGTTAAAAGCATTCTTCTCCATAAAAACAAGTGTCAATCTTCGAAGACTTATTTTTACGAAGAATAAACTAAACAGCGTATTAAACATTACGAGGGCTTAACATGTTTCGAGGAAAGTATGCGAAAAATACCCGGCCTTATGGATATTGATCCGGAGATCATTGGTACTTGGATGAAGATAACACGTGGTGCGGGAGGGAGGGCGTAATTATAATTTAACGATTTGATTCAATTACGGCGTCATATCTGCCCCACGAAAATAACCCCCTGCAATGGATCGGCTGTTATTGGATTTAG
>CANMPU010000177.1 GCA_947499755.1 Betaproteobacteria bacterium
GTCCGCGTTTGACAGAATTCCTGCGCCAGTCAACTCATCGCGTCCGACGCGTCTGTTGAATTTCATGCGTCCTACCGGTGACAAATCATAACGGTCTTCAGAAAAGAATAGGTTATTGAAAAGCGCCTTAACCGCGTCAGCGGTAGGGGGTTCGCCCGGACGCATCATGCGATAAATCGCTACCTGCGCCGCGATTTGATCCGCAGTCTCATCAACACGTAATGTTTGCGAAATAAAAGTCCCTTGATCAAGGTCATTGGTATATATCGTATATATCGTGGTGATACTGGACTCTTCTAGCTTACCCAACAAGGTCTCGGTCAATTCATCATTTGCCCAAGCGATAATCTCACCGCTTTCCGGATCGATAATATTGTGCGCAAGTACCCTGCCAAGCACGAAATCCTGGGAGACACTAATCTTTTGCAATCCGGCCTGTTCAATATCTCGAACATGCTTCACAGTGATCCGCTTATCTTTCGCAACGATAAGCTTCCCGCTTTTGGTAAGAATATCTACGCGCGCCATTTCACCGCGCATACGATCGGCCACGACTTCAAACTGAATATCCTTCTTGCCGAGATGGAAGGTATCGAACATGTAAAAACCAGCAAGGATTTGCTCTGGGCTGTATCCCAGCGCTTTAAGCAACACGGTGACCGGCATCTTCCGTCGACGATCAACACGGAAATATAAATAATCCTTCGGATCAAACTCGAAATCCAACCAAGATCCACGATAAGGGATAATACGCGCGGAAAATAATAGTTTGCCGGAGGAATGGGTTTTACCGCGGTCGTGTTCAAAAAATACACCGGGCGAGCGATGCAGCTGGGACACGATCACGCGTTCAGTACCGTTGATGACAAAAGAACCCGTCGTCGTCATTAGAGGAATCTCCCCCATATAGACTTCTTGTTCTTTAACTTCCTTAATCGTTGGCTTTGCCGCCTCTTTGTCCATCAGCGTGAGCCGCACTAGGGCACGCAATGGTGACGCGTAGGTTAGGCCGCGTTGTTGACACTCTTTCACGTCAAATGGAGGTTCGCCTAACGCAAAGGTTACAAAATCTAATCTCGCATTCTTAGAGTGACTCTCAATTGGAAAGATAGAAGAAAAAGCTGCTTGCAATCCCTCATTCTTGCGCTTATTCGCTGGAACATCCGCCTGCAAAAAGGCGCGGAAAGAATCCAATTGTGTGGCGAGTAGATAGGGAACAGCTAACACGCTTGCTCTTTTGGCAAAGCTTTTGCGGATTCGCTTTTTCTCGGTAAAAGAGTAGGTCATATTCACTCCATGAAAAGAGGATCAACGTCTCGTTGCGGCAATTGAACGTTAGCCACCGCTACGAGATATTCATTTGCCCTGATGGACTCAATCCTCAAAGCGCGTATCAACCGCTTTACGGTAATTTCGCAAATTGAGGAACGCCCACGCAGGAAACGCGATGCCAATACTTCGCACTTACTTAACTTCGCAAGTCGCGCCGGCCTCGATAATCTGCTTTTGAATTGCTGCGGCATCCGCCTTGGAAATACCTTCTTTAATGGGTTTAGGTGCGCCATCGACCAGATCCTTTGCTTCTTTCAAGCCGAGTCCGGTAATCGCCCTTACTACCTTGATGGTATTGACCTTGTTTTCTCCAGCTGCAGTTAGGATCACCGAAAACTCTGATTGTTCTTCTGCTGCTGCGACGGCCCCACCCCCAGCGGGCGCGGCGGCGGCGACCGCGGCGGCGGCGGATACGCCAAACTTCTCTTCCATATCCTTAATTAGACCGGAAAGCTCAAGAACGCTCATCGCTGCGACTGCATCTAGAATTTCTGCTTTAGCTATTGCCATAATTTTCTCCAAAAAAATGATCTTGTATTTTTACGAACTCAACTAGAAATTAAATAATTTACAAAAAATAACGGCGCCGAGCCTCTTAAGCTGCCGCCTTCTCCTGAGCCGCTTTTTGATCTCTTACTGCGGCGAGAGCGCGAACAAATTTACTTGGCACTTCATTAAGCGTCTGCACAAATTTCGTAACAGGCGCTTGCATGGTGCGCATTAACATCGCGATTAATTCATCTCGGCTAGGCATGGACGCGAGTTTCTTAACTTCCTGGGAAGAAAGTACCTGATTCGCCATCGCGCCAGCTTTAAGGACTAATTTATCGTTACCCTTTGCAAACTCAGCCAAAACCTTAGCGACGGCCACGGGATCGTCGGACATGCCATACGCGAGAGCGCCAACCATATGATCGGCTAACCCAGAAAATGGCGTATCCGAAACCGCGCGGCGCCCTATTGTGTTTTTTAGCACGCGTAAGTAAACGCCAGATTTACGTGCTTTTGCTCGCAGGTCCGTCATTTCCTTGACCGTTAGGCCGCGATACTCGGCTAAAACTATGGCCTGTGCCTGCGCAACGTGCACGCCGACCTCAGTCACGGCCGCTTTCTTTTCTTCAATACTAAGTCCCAAGGCCTACCCTCCTAATGTTACGAAGATCTAAAGTGATTGACTTACAAATCGTCAACTATTCATCTCTTCAAAATGCAGCGACCTTCATCAGGGAACTTCTATCCTGTTTCGGGTACGCTATCTGCGTAGGTTAGCCACTCTATTTTCAAAAAATAGATATTTAAACTCTCTCGAGTACCTACGGTCTTTGATAACCCATCGGTACAACCGATGGCCCAAAGTTCTAACGTTGCTTAATTAAATTATATCGAGCACCAATTTATAAATTTTTCTGACGCCAGCTATAGGCAAGACCACTGTAAAATTAGCTGCGCACCTTCGCTTCTTGCCCCGATACGCTTCCTTGGTCGATTCGAACACCAACGCCCATCGTGCTCGAAACACAGATTTTTTTAAGGTACACACCCTTAGATGCGGCGGGCTTGGCTTTATTCAGCGCGTCGGTAAGCGCAACCAAGTTGCCCTTTAGTGAATCCACTGAAAAGGACGCGCGCCCTATCGTGCACTGCACAATTCCGGCTTTATCGGTACGATACTGAACCTGGCCTGCTTTCGCATTTTTAACAGCGCCCGCGACATCAGCGGTTACCGTCCCGACCTTAGGGTTCGGCATCAATCCACGCGGGCCTAATATTTGTCCGAGCTGCCCAACCACCCTCATTGCATCGGGGCTCGCAATCGCCACGTCAAATTCT
>CANMPU010000178.1 GCA_947499755.1 Betaproteobacteria bacterium
ATTCTGCGCGATAAAATCGATGCTACCGTTTAATTCGGTGTCTACGATTTGTTTTACTCTTTCTGCGCCTAGGGTGAATTCCCAGTGGCCCGTCATCGCGTCTACACCTAGGAGTTTGCTTGCCTCGACCATGTCTTGTCCTTTGGTCCATAAGCTGGTGGCGGAGCCTTGCCAAGTGTCGCCACCATCTAGCAGTAGGGCACCGGGTCGTTACTCACGCAGGTGTTTGATAAGGGTCGCGAGATGCGCATAGCCGCCAACCTTGCCATACCTATTGGCTGCGGCCACAAAATATAAATTGGTAAATGCATACGCAGTACGACTTGCGCGATTGACATGTAGGGATTTCAGCAATGATTCTCCGGAAACGAGTCCTGAAGAACCTCCTTTGTTTCCAGACTCTAAGTGCGTGTTAGCTTCTCGCAGAAAAATGGGGAGTAACTGGGCGTGGCTGTCGGTCAGGTGCAACAACGTGACATTGTTACCGAAGCGCGCGAGATCATAGATACCACTTAGCGACCCCGCCGCCGCGGGCTTATGGGGAAACGCAAATCCTGCCGCTGCTGCGATACTGAGCGTTTTTAAAAAATGCACGTCTATTCATTCTAAATATTTTTGTTTGGCGATCGCCATTAACTTATTGGCCTGTTCGTATCCAGCGACCCGATTTACCGCCACATTTTTCCAGTAGGGCGACACGTTCTACGGTCATGCCGCGATCAACGGATTTACACATGTCATATACAGTTAGCAATCCCACCATGACAGCGGTCAGTGCTTCTATTTCAACGCCCGTTTGCCCTACAGTTTCGGTCGTGGCGACGCACTCTACGCAACTATTTTTTTGATCAAGAATAAACTCAATACCCACAGAGGTAAGTGGAATTGGATGGCAAAGCGGAATGAGATCAGAGGTTTTTTTTGACGCCTGAATCGCGGCAATACGCGCGACTCCAAGGACATCCCCCTTTTTGGTATTCCCGGTTGCAATTTTCTTAAAGGTCGTTGGTAGCATACGAATACACCCATATGCTTTTGCAACGCGGTGCGTGTTTGCCTTTTTAACCACATCCACCATTTTTGCCTGCCCACTCTTGTCAAAGTGGCTTAATTTACTCATGGGCGCTTTCCTTGATTTGAATTGCCGCTGTTCACAAAAACGCCTCGGAACTAAGGCGTAACAGAGTTATCATATCACCATGAAACTTCGTAACCTAGTTGCATTGACCTGCTTCATGGTACTCCCGGCATTTGCAGACGATCTACCCGATTTAGGGGATGTTTCGCAAGCGACATTTTCGCCGACGCAAGAGCGCAAACTCGGCGAAAAAATAATGCAAGACATTCGTCGTGATCCGAGTTATCTCGACGATGCTGAAATCGTTGATTATCTTTCCGACTTGGGCTATCGCTTGGCTTCCAATAGTCCGGATGCGCGTCAAGCGTTTAGCTTCTTTCTCATACGCGACAACACGATCAATGCTTTTGCGCTGCCGGGCGGTTTTATCGGTGTATATTCCGGATTAATGTTGGCCGCTGAAACCGAGTCGGAATTGGCTGGTGTACTGGCGCATGAAATCGCCCACGTCACACAAAAGCACTTAGTTCAAATGATTGCCGCGCAAAAGCGCGCCACGCTGCCGTCGCTCGCAGTTTTGGCGCTTGCGATTCTTGCGGCGCGCTCTAACCCAGATTTAGGCCAGGCGGCAATCGCGGTATCGCAAGCCGCACTTCTGCAAACACAACTTAATTTTACGCGTGCGCACGAACACGAGGCCGATCGTATTGGTTTACAAATTCTGCAACGAGCTGGATTTGACGTGCGCGCGATGCCATTATTTTTCGAGCGCATGCAAAAGAATAGCCGTTTTTATGAAGGAAACGCCCCCACCTATCTTCGAACTCATCCGCTTACCTACGAACGAATTGCGGATTTGCAAAACCGTATCGAAGGCGCGGTTTATAAACAAGTCCAAGACAGCCAAATTTTTCAGATGCTACGGGCCAAATTGCGCGCTAGCCTGGATGAGCCGCAGGAAGCATTGTTGTACTTCGATGACACTATTCGGGGTAAGAAATACGTATCCGAAGCGGCAGCACGCTATGGTTTGGTTGCTGCCCTCTTGCGCGTAAATAATTCTACGCGTGCTGAACAAGAAATCATTCGATTGCGAAAAATAGCGCCCGCACATCCATTGGTTGAGAATTTGGCAGCACAGGTGCAAATAGCGTTAGGAAAGCGTGATGCTGCCATCGCAATCTATCGTACGGCGCTAAAGGCTGCGCCACACAATAGAACCTTAATTTATGAACTGACGCATTTGTTAATCCAAGTTGGCGGAAATGCAAACGCGCTCGTTCTGGTGTCGGATCAGTTGAGCTACTTTCCAGACGACTATCATCTATACGAATTACAGGCAGAAATATATGCCGCGATGGGTAAGCTTATGCTGCAGCATAAATCTCAAGCGGAAGCCTATGTGAGATTGGGTAACGTTCCTGCGGCCATCGATCAGTTACAGATCGCATTAAAAAGCAACGATGATGATTTTTACCTGCAGTCTAGTATAGAAGCGCGCGTTAGAGAATTACAAAGAATTGACGCAGAATTGCGCAAGCAAGATTAATATCCGCACCGTTTTCTATATTGGGAGTAGCGGCTTAAGAAACGTATAGGCTAAGCCAATTAGACCGCAGCCCCCTATAACCGGAATGATGCCGATTTTGAAACGAAATAACGCGATCAATGCGGCAATCGCTATCGCTATAGAAAACCAGTCTATTCCGCCGTCAAGTCCTGTTGGCCAGAACACGTGGTAAGCAAAAAACACCACGAGATTTAAAATGACGCCCACTACCGCGGCGGTAATCCCGGTCAACGGCGCGGTGAATTTTAGATTCCCATGAGTGGATTCAAGCAGCGGCCCACCGACCAAAATAAATAAGAAGCAGGGCAAGAAGGTAAAGTATGTCACGAGCGCGGCTGCAGTAAATCCTGCTAGTAATAAATTGTTTGAGCCGAAAAGGTCTGGCGTATATCCACCGACAAACGCCACGAACGCGACGATCATAATCAGTGGCCCCGGGGTGGTTTCCCCGAGCGCCAATCCATCTATCATCTGCTGCGCGCTTAGCCAATGATAGTG
>CANMPU010000179.1 GCA_947499755.1 Betaproteobacteria bacterium
GTATTGGCCAGTTTTATCGTCGCGCGTCATTATCAAAAGCTTGTGCTTTTGCGCGTCTTGCACTAACTCCCTAAAGGATCGATAGCCGTAGGCCGATTCTGTGAACCCAGGTTTACGCCTTTTCATCGTTTGTTTCACCATAGAGCCCCACAATTTTTCATCTTCACCACGCTCGGCGATTAAAGCTTCTATCGTCTCGACGATGAAATCTAATGCTTCTTGTCGTTTGCCGTCGTCGTTTGCGGGTGAGGTCGCTTTCGTAGACTCGCTTGCGCTCGGTTTTTCTACCGCTTTTCTCGCAACAGGTTTTCTTTTTGGTTTTTGTTCGCGCACAAGGTCATCATAAAAAATAAATTCGTCGCAATTTGCGCTCAACAACTCAGATGTCGAGTCCTTTACACCTATCCCAATCACATACTTATTGTTCTCGCGCAGCTTGGAAACTAACGGCGAAAAGTCCGAATCACCGCTGATAATCACAAAGGTGTCGACATGAGATTTTGTATAGCAAAGATCTAATGCGTCGACCACCATGCGGATGTCTGCTGAGTTTTTGCCGGATTGGCGCACGTGTGGAATTTCGATTAATTCAAACGCCGCCTCGTGCATGGTGGCCTTAAATTCCTTGTAACGTTCCCAATCGCAATAGGCTTTTTTTACAACGATGCTGCCTTTCAGTAGCAGACGCTCCAGTACTTTTCTAATATCAAAAGGTGTTTGCTTTGCTTCGCGTACGCCGAGCGCAATGTTCTCGAAATCACAGAACAAAGCCATGTTGGTAATTTCAGGTTGTGCGGCCATTAGTAATTTCCTTTTTTGCGATTCAACGACAATCTGGGTTGTGGCGCGACGGCATTCGCTACCTGACCGCTAAATTTCGCGTTTTGCGCAAGGTCTCGCGTGTCATGATTATGGAAAATGCTACGCGTTTCATCGCTTGGTCACAAGCGTAGCGTGCCGCAATGTGCATTTTGTGTTTCTTTAGAGAAGCCTTGCGCACGAGGCTGCCCTTGATTAGGTTCCGCGTGACTTCGACCAGCGACTCATAATTTTTGCACCCCAGATCGCGCGCTCGATCTCTGCGACATCCTCGCAAGGGCGTTCGGCCAATTCCGTCTGCGACAGTGAGACGTCCCGGACGACCTTTAGTGTGCCGCCAACGTCAACATAGACGACCAGCGAGTTCTCACGCACGACAAAATCGTTAAAAATGTGAATAAAATAATCGCGCGCGTTTTCGGATTCAGCTCTAATGACGCGTTGGGCGCAGCGATCCGTTGCAGTATTTAAGCCAGATAACGTACTTTGTAAAATGATTTGCGAAAGTGCCGCCACATCGACTAGGCGCGCGTTGTCTATATTATGGTCTATGTCGGGAAGGGCGGCTGAAAATTTCCACAGTACTTGGGCCCATTTTATATCAACGTTGCCTTGTAGCGCGTCTGCAAAATTCATGTGGAACGGGTTGATCGCGTAATTTGGTTCAATACCATAACCATACGTACGAAGAACATAATCATCACGCTGAAATTCGCTAACGGTATAAGAAGTTCCCATGGCCGGAATTTTTGCTGCAATCAGATCGCCTAGGCCACGATCGTTTAGCCAGTCGCGATGGTGAATCTCAAATCCGGGGTGAAATACACAGGCAAGGTCATGATTGTTAATCGAGGCAGAATCGAAGTACTGCTTGAGACTTTTTTTGTGCATGATGGCGGGCGCCAATTGTTTACCGAGCAATTGACCGCTGGGTGTGCTTACCTTCGTATCTAAATTCACCCCCACAAGTGTTATTTCGACCGGAGAGTCGCACCCCAACAATGCAGGAATCAAGCCGTACCAGCGACCCTGATCAAATGCATCGTAGTATTGTGCCCCGGCCACGAGGATACGAAGCGAGTGTCGTTGTGTAAGTTCTGGGTAATAGGTGCTGATCCAACGCGCTAGCGCAATCGGTGGCGCGAGCACGGCAGGTAGATCGGAATGCTTAATTCTCCGCAGAAATGAGCACTGTGGTTGATTTTGTAGATCCGAAATAAGATGGCGCCAACTGTGGTGACGCGTCACGAGCGCTGGTTTCATTTTAATTTCAGGGCAATTGGTTTTTTGGTTCTGATGGTCATGGCGCTACGTTAAGGCTCCCGCTGGGAAAACTCCGCAATCGCTACGAAAATTTGCATCCAGAATCACCCCTTCGGCTGATGTATTTGACGCCCTAGATTCCGCATTCCGCCGCAAAGACGATTTAAACAAAACGTTTCCCCCTGACGGTAGTGCCACGAGGCTCTGAGAGGTTTCGTTTGAAAGGGCTGTGCTCGTGTAGTTCATCTATATAGCTAGCGACGCCTTCGGCTTCACGGGTTAAGTATTGATCGACCGCTTGCGCAAACTGCGGATGTGCCAGCCAATGCGCCGAGTAAGTTTTCCTTGGCAGAAAACCTCTAGCTAATTTATGTTCGCCCTGGGCGCCACCCTCAAAGACTTGGATTGCATTGGTGATACAAAACTCTATAGCTTGGTAATAACAGGTTTCGAAGTGCAGACCCGAGTGATATTCTGTCGCGCCCCAATAACGCCCGTAAAGAGTGTGAGCGTCGTGAATGTTTAAGGAGCAGGCAATAGGTTTCCCCGCGCGCATTGCGACGACAAGAAGTAAGTTTTGCGGCATGCGCCTTCCTAATTGCAAAAAGAAATCAAGATTCAAATACGGTGTTGACCGATGTTGCTGATAAGTTAGCCGATAACAGTCGACAAAAAACTTCCAATTGGATTCGTTAATGTCTTTACCAGGTAGCCAGCGAAATTCAATACCCGCCTGCGTAGCCTTGCGCCGCTCTTGTTTGATGCGCTTTCTCTTGTCGTGATTAAACGACGCCAGGAACTCGTCAAACGATTTGTATCCTTCGTTAACCCAATGAAACTGCACGCCATGCCGTAACATTAATCCCTGTTTCCGCATTTCGAACGCTTGCTTTTCGTCTGGAAATAGAAAGTGTAGTGAAGATACTTCTAATTGTTGTGCTAGATCGCGCGCTTGATTGATTAGCATCGCTTGTAACTCTGCGCTCGCAGCGAGCAAGCGCGGTCCGGCAATTGGCGAAAATGGAATCGCGGATAATAATTTTGGGTAGTAGTAAAGTCCG
>CANMPU010000180.1 GCA_947499755.1 Betaproteobacteria bacterium
TTGGTAGAGCAACTGATTCGTAATCAGTAGGTCGGAGGTTCGACTCCTCTCATCAGCACCATAAAATCCTTACACCTGCGCCGTATCATGTCGATGTGTCCGAAAGAAATTTTTAAGGCTTATGATATTCGCGGTATCGTGGGTAAGACGCTTACGCCCGATATCGTTAACGCCATAGGGAAGGCTATCGGTTCAGAGGCTGGTGCGCGGCGACAAACTGAAATAGTTATTGGGCGCGATGGCCGTTTGTCCGGTCCAATATTATCTCAGGCCCTTGCGCAGGGTATACGCGAAAGCGGCATAGACGTGATCGACATCGGCATGGTCGCCACTCCTGTACTTTACTTTGCCACCCATTACCTAAATACACGAGCAGGCGTAATGGTCACTGGCAGTCACAATCCACCCGATTACAACGGACTGAAAATTGTTTTAGGTGGCGACGCCTTATGGGGCGAGGCGATTCAATCGTTACGTCAGCGTCTAGAGAATAACGACCTTAGCACCGGGCAGGGAACGTATCGAACGCAGAATATCGGTCACAACTACCTTGAACGGATTACTGACGATGTCAAAATCACTAGGCCCATACACATAGCGGTCGATTGTGGCAATGGGGTCGCGGGTGCATTTGCAGGCGCGTTGTACCGCAAGATGGGATGTACGGTCACCGAATTATTCTGCGAGGTTGACGGGCGTTTTCCACATCACCATCCAGACCCATCGCAACCTAAAAACTTGCAAGATTTAATTCAAGCCTTGAAAACCACTGGCGCAGAACTCGGACTAGCGTTCGATGGTGATGGCGATCGACTGGGTGTGGTGACCAAAGATGGTGAAATCATTTATCCGGATCGACAACTTATGTTGTTTGCGCAAGATCTGCTTTCGCGCAACGCGGGCGCCCAGATCATCTACGACATCAAATCTACGCGCAATCTCAAGCCTTGGATAAAGGAACACGGCGGTGAGCCATTAATATGGAAAACCGGCCACTCGTTGATTAAAGCAAAAATGAAAGAAACCGGCGCGTTACTGGCCGGTGAGTTAAGCGGCCATATCTTTTTTAAAGAGCGCTGGTACGGCTTTGACGATGGACTCTACGCGGGAGCGCGATTACTTGAATTATTGTGTAAGCAGAGCGACATCAGTGCTTCGCTGAAAAGTTTACCGAATAGCGTTAGCACGCCGGAACTCCATATGAAGCTTCAGGAAGGTGAGCAATACGCGACGATAAAAAAACTGCAGCAAAGCGCGCGCTTCGACGGCGCCCTGGACATAATCACGCTTGATGGCGTCAGGGTAGAGTATGAAGATGGTTTTGGTCTGGCGCGCGCATCGAACACCACCCCCATGATCGTTATGCGTTTTGAAGCGAATGACGTTGAGGGACTCAGGCGCATACAAGAAACGTTCCGCCAAGAACTTAGCAAAGTTGCACCAAACGGCGTTTTGCCCTTTTAGTTGTCAATTGGCGCGCGTCGAACTAGCGCTTAGTCAAGTAATGCAAGGTAAGTGGTAGTGCGAGTCCAGCGTGCTACGCGTAATCAAAACGATCTCCACGAATTTTCAGTTGGCGCAGGATTGAGTCTGATCGTAAATGTTCTATCGGCGACAATATTCTTGTTGAGATTTTCACAATCAGGGCGATGCCCTATTGTCGGGCCTAGTGAGCCTACAATTAGCATTTTTCCTAGGGTAAATGCTCTTTACACTAGGTGCCTACGGGCGGGGCGTTTAAAAGGAATTATTTAACCCATTGATTTGTGATGAATGTGTTAATAATTTGTATTCATTACGCCGCAGGTTCACCTCCGCGCGTTAGCGCCAATCTCGATGTGCCCGCTACAACGCGTAAATTCTCCTGCAGCCCTTGTTAGTTTTGTCGCAGCTTGTAATACAATAGGTAGCTATCCGTAAGCATTGGGGAGACGCGAATGCTAGACGATATTCTTTGGAACGTTCCGGCAAGAAAATCAGTTTCTGCGGGGGGGTATATCTTTCAGGCGGGAGGCCCCGCCGACGTGTTGTATGTCGTTGCGGAAGGCGAGGTTGAAATTGCGCTCGGTGAGCAAATAATCGAAATTATCCATCGCGAGGGGGTTTTTGGCGAAATGGCGTTAATCGACTACAAAGCGCGTAGCGCTACTGCGAAAGCAATCACCGACTGCGTTTTGGTTCCGATAAGTAAAAAACACTTCCTTTTGTTACTGCGAGCGCGTCTGGATTTCGCAATAGAAGTCATGCGCGCGATGTCAAATCGTATTCGGATTCTTGATGCGCACCGCTAAACGCTATTTTTATTCGGCGCGTATTTTGCGTAAATCTTTAAATAGGTTTCTTCTGCAACAAAAGTCTCGTTAACCGACGGGCGTTCGCTTAACGCGGCGACCCAGGCGCGCACTAAGGGGTAATCCTGCGGTATGCTGAATCCATGGTGCCGCTCAATCACACAAAACCGCTCGAAAAAAGGATAGTAAGCTGCGTCGACTAAAGAGAATTGTTTTCCCAACCAATACGGACCTTCTTTTCGTTTGGATAACGCTTCTTTCTCGATAAATTTGAACTGATTAAGTAAGTCCTGGGTATTCGTCTGAATCTGTTCGGGTGTTTGAGAAACCGTTAATTTGTAGGTGGTTGCAGCGAGTTTGACGTTGCAGTAGTCAATCCAGAATCTAGCCCAGGCGCGCGCGCCGCGGTCTTTTGGTAACAGGGCGGGCTCGGGAAACGTTTCCTCGATATATTCATTAATTATTGAGGACTCCCAGATCGTATTGTTGCCGTGTTTTAGTCCCGGTACTTTTTTGTATGGCGCAATTTCGAGAAACCAATCTGGCTTATTCGTCAGATCGAGATCGGTAACGCTGTGCGCGATATTTTTTTCGATTAATGTGATACGGATGCGTCGGCAAAATGGGCAGACCGGGGTGCTATAGATTTCAATTTCAGACATGCGATTTCCTTAGTGATATGCTGGATGTGCCACGAAATTATAGACGATACGGGATATAAAAAAACGACTTCCGTTTTGGTCTGTGTTGCTAATTTTGCTATTTACCGCGACGCTTGGAATTTCGTTACTCTTGAAATCCGTCTGTCTAATTTGGCATTAAAACGCGGCAGCAAC
>CANMPU010000181.1 GCA_947499755.1 Betaproteobacteria bacterium
TTTACGGTGGTCGGCGATGGGATGCAAACTCGGGACTTCACCTTTGTCACCGACGTTGCGGACGCGTTCGTGGCCGCTGCTGAATCATCGATTATCGGTGAAGCAATGAATGTCGGTAGCGGCAATCATTACAGTGTGAATCTTCTTGTTGAATTGCTTGGCGGCGACGTGGTTTACATCCCCAAACGGCCCGGCGAACCGGAATGCACCTTCGGCGACGTTGCCAAAATTAAACGGCTGCTAGACTGGTACGCAAAAGTTCCGTTTCCCGAGGGCGTGCGTCGCATGATTGAAAGAATAGAAGACTGGCGCGATGCGCCGGTTTGGAATCCGTCGTCCATCGAAAAAGCCACGACGTCTTGGTTTCGGTATTTGAAGGGATAAGCAGGGTGGCTTCAAACAATTCTGATTTGTCAGTTGCGCACCGTGCCGACCAATTTAGCGCACTGGTAAGTAATTGCGCGATAACGGGGCGAAACTGCATTGCACTTGACCTGGAAAACGGAATTAGCGCGATAGTGGAAACATTGGCACGCGCGCGCAACAGCAAAAATAGCGTCTACGTCATCGGTAACGGCGGAAGCGCAGGGATCGCCGGCCATGTCACCATCGATTTCGTTAATATTGCGAAACTCCGCGCGTTCACATTGCACGATGCACCATTGCTAACCTGCATGGCAAACGACTACGGCTATGAGAACGCATTCGCCCGGCTGCTTGGCCAAATGGCAAAGCCCGGTGACGTATTAATTGCGATCAGCAGTTCAGGACGCTCGCCTAATATTTGCAATGCCGCCGCTCAAGTGGCGGCCATTGGTGGCGTCGTAATTACTCTTAGCGGTTTTATGGCTGACAATCCTCTGCGCACGCTTGGCGATATCAACGTCTGGCTTCCGTCCACTGACTACGGGCTCGTGGAAATCGGGCACCAGTTTGTTCTGCATAACGTCACCGATCGATTTGGCGCAAACCATTTCGAATAACATTTAAATGACAACCCAAAAGCTATTAACCCTGGCAGAAATTGCCAAATATGCATTGCAATTCCGAGGCCAAGGAAAGCGTGTCGTTCTTTGTCACGGCACATTTGATCTCATGCATACTGGTCATATCCGCTATTTGCAACGCGCTAAACAGGAGGGCGATGTTCTGATGGTAACCGTCACCGCGGACGCCTTCGTTAACAAAGGCCCGGGACGCCCCGTTTTTACAGAACATCTACGCGCTGAGAATCTTGCCGCACTTGCCTGCGTAGACTTCGTCGCCGTAAATTACGAAGCGACGGCTGTAAAAGCTATTCATGAAATTCAGCCAAGCATTTACGCAAAAGGAAGTGAATATCGGTCACATAAGGACGATGTTACCGGCAATATCAAGCGGGAGCAGGAGGCGGTCGAGGCTCATGGTGGATGCGTTTTTTTTACTGATGAGATCACTTTTAGTTCAAGCAATCTGCTCAATGAGCATTTCGGAGTATTTACCGATGAAATACGAGAATATCTCAAATATTTTCGAGAAAGATGGCCTGAAAACGTTTTAGGTCAACAGGTTGCGTCTTTGGCAGACTTGAACGTCCTTGTTATAGGCGATGCAATCATAGACCAGTATTACTACTCAACCCCTCTGGGACAGACCGGTAAAGGCAATATTCTCGCGGTACGTCACGACTCCGAAGAACAGTTTGCCGGTGGCGCGATTGCCGTCGCAAACCATATTGCGGGATTTGTAAAAAGCGTCAGTCTCGTTACAGCTTTGGGCACTATAAATAGCCACGAAGAATTTATTAGATCTAAACTGCTCAATAACGTTGAGCCCGTATTTTTTCGTTTTTTGGACGCTCCTACGGTAACCAAACGTCGCTTCGTCGACGCGGATTTGTCCAAACTGTTTGAAGTTTATTTCTTCCGCGAGGATCCGGAGTTAAACGAAATAGATGTTTGCAAGTGGCTGGATGAACATGTTCAGTCGTATGATGCGGTGATCGTACCCGATTTCGGGAATGGCCTGATTACCCAAAACATCATTTCGGCCTTTAGCAAAAAGGCGAAGTTTCTTGCTGTAAATACACAAATAAACAGCGGCAATCGTGGGCACCACGTTATTCATCGCTATCCACGCGCGGATTTCGTTTCTCTAAATGAGCCCGAACTCCGGATGGCTGCACATAATCGCCATGATCCTCTTGAAATTGTTGCGGAAACCATTGGGAACCGCATCAATGTCAAGCAACTTGCGATAACACGGGGCACCAAGGGAGTAATGATGTTTGACCGTGAAAAGAATATTTTTCACAAGGTGCCCGCACTATCGACTAGGGTGGTTGACAGGATAGGAGCCGGCGATGCCTTTCTGTCGCTGGCCGGGTTGTGTGCTGCGAGAGGACTCGGGGCAGAGGTTTCCGCATTCGTTGGCAGCGTCGCTGCTGCGCTCGATGTGCAGATCGTCTGCAATCGTGAGCCTGTAAATCCTGTTGGCCTTCGAAAATACATATCCACTTTGCTGAAATAACGTAAGTGCAATCAAATGAACAGAGATATTCCCGGAACATCTTGTCAATCGACATCGCGTTCCCTACGTATGGCGCATCTTGGGTTGTCTGATCAAATTGGCACTTGAACTAAACATTGCTGACCGGGTTGACCTTCTATTCCGCATGAAGCGTATCCGCCATGTAGAGGAGGAAATCGCTGCTCGCTATCAGGAATGGAAAATGCGCTGCCCGACCCATCTCTCTATTGGCCAGGAAGCCATCGCCTCAGCTGTCGGCAAAGCCCTGAAGCGAGATGACTTTGCGGTTAGTGGGCATCGGGCGCATGCGCACTATCTCGGCAAGGGGGGAGATCTGCGGGCAATGATAGCTGAAATTTATGGCAAAGCGACCGGTTGCTCGCGTGGACGCGGTGGGTCAATGCACCTGATCGATCGCTCTGTGGGCTTCGAGGGCAGCACGGCAATCGTTGGTAATTCTATTCCGGTTGGGGTCGGCCTCGCGCTCGCCGCGAATCTGAAAAAAACCGGCCAGATCAGTTGCATCTATTTTGGTGACGGGGCGGTAGAAGAAGGTGTGTTTTACGAGTCGGCGAATTTTGCCGCTGTAAAAAGATTGCCC
>CANMPU010000182.1 GCA_947499755.1 Betaproteobacteria bacterium
TACCGCGATAGAGGTTCCGATTAGAAACGGCACGGTTACTGCTGAGGGCGATCTCGATTTTCGAGGCACGTTAGGCGTCGCTAAGGATGCCCGCGTCGGCTTTAGCAATATTCGTTTACACTTCGAGCTTGAGTCTGATGCTAGCGAAGAACAGCTTGCAACATTGCTAAAACTGACGGAACGCTACTGCGTGATTTACCAAACGCTTTGCAATCCCCCAGAAATCGCTGTTACACAGCGTCTCGTGGGGAAAAAATAAACCGGGAATCGCGCCGCCTTTGATCACTCCAGCACAACTGACTATTTGTTTGGCTGGGGCGTCATGCGTAAGTAGGGTTTAAGTTCCGTATGACCTTTGGGAAACTTGGATTTTATTATTTCCGGATCTGTAATGGACGGAAGAATTACGCAATCATCGCCGTTTTTCCAATTGACTGGTGTGGCGACGCTATATCGATCCGTGAGTTGTAAGGAATCGATAACGCGTAATATCTCATCAAAATTTCTGCCAGTACTCGCAGGATAGGTTAACGTCGTACGAATTTTTTTATTCGCGTCTATGATAAATACCGAGCGTACCGTCATAGTATCGCTCGCGTTAGGATGAATCATGTCGTAGAGATTGGCGACTTTTTTATCTGCATCGGCTAACAGCGGGAAATTCACCGTCGTGTGTTGGGTTTCGTTAATGTCGCCTATCCATTTTGTATGCGAGTCTACCGGGTCCACGCTAACTGCCAAAGGCTTCACGTTGCGCTTGTCAAATTCTGCCTTTAATTTTGCAGTCGCACCCAACTCAGTGGTACATACGGGGGTAAAATCTTTCGGATGTGAGAATAGTACGGCCCAGCTGCTGCCCATCCACTTATGAAATTCAATTGGCCCCTCATTGGATTCTTGAGTGAAATCGGGGGCGATGTCGCCTAGACGTAGTGTTGCCATGATTAACCTCCGTAAATTGACAATAAGCTAAAGATTTAGAAAAGGGTCTTGTAAGCTATACAAAGGCACGCAAAGAACAAATTATTATAAATTAGTATGATAAACCATTCTTTTTTCAGTAACACTGGGACGATTCGTCACGACGAAGCTTTTTACCGACCTTCAATTTGAAAAGTCGGTATTCTGAGCCTATGTCAAAGATAGAGTCAATCAGCGCGGTTACGTTGGCTACCCGTAGCATGTCGGGTGCGGTAAATTTTTATCAAGTGCTCGGATTCACCATGCTATATGGTGGTGCGCGAGCTGATTTTACCAGCTTTAGTGTCGGGCCGGGATATCTGAATCTGATCTTCTGTCCGGATTATTTTGCTTCGGGGTGGGGCAGAGTCATTTTTTATGTCGCCGACGTTGACGCGCTTTATCAAACCGCTATGGGTCAGGGATTAAAACCCGACACGTTTCCACGAGACGCCGAATGGGGGGAGCGTTATTTTCATATTACCGATCCCGATGGGCATGAACTTAGTTTTGCTAAACGTCTAGACCTATGAATGACATCGAAACGTGCCGGACGTATCCACGAAACCCAACCGATGTCCTGTGGTGGGTTTCCTGTATGTTGTTCTTGGTATGTTGCATACCAATTCTCGGTGTTGCAGGAGAGCGTAGTCGTTTTGGCGAGATTGCAAACGCTGACTGGCAAGAGATAAAGCAGACAATATCACTGCAGCTTGCTGCGTTTGAACGCGACGATCACGTCGCGGCGTTTTCGTACGCGTCTATTTCTATAAAGAGACAATTTGTCACCGCTGAAAATTTCTTAGCATTGGTAAGGGCCGCCTATCCGGCAATCTATCGACCGCGAGCAGTTGAATTTCTCGGACACCATATTCGCCGAGGATTTCCTTACCAACGGGTCCAGGTTGTTGCTCCCGACGGGGCAGTGTTTGAGGCGCAATACAAGATGCTACGCGAGCACGATCAAATCTGGAAAATAGACGGTTGCGTGCTAAAGCCCACGAACGCAACGTCAACCTAGGGAGATTATAAAAATGGCTATTTCCTTTTATTATGGTTCCGGTTCGCCATACGCGTGGCGGGTGTGGTTGGCCCTGGAGCACAAGCAATTACCCTACACGCTAACGACATTATCCTTTTCCGCGGGGGATACACGAAAACCCGAATTTCTAGAACTCAATCCGCGCCATAGGGTGCCCGTAATCATCGATGGTGATTTTGTGCTTTACGAGTCGGTTGCAATTGTTAAATATTTAGAGGACGGCTATCCGCAGTCCGGAGGAGCTCTTTTCCCAATAGAGGCACGACGCCGTGCAATCGTTCGCCGAATAATTCAAGAGGTAGATCAATACTATGGAATAGCAAATGAGCAAATCGTGGGCGAGATTCTTTTTAAAGTGAAAGCTGAATGGGACTTAGATGGAATTTCGCGCGCGCGAGAAATATTGGTTGAGGAAATCGTGCGATTTGAAGTCCTGCTCAAGAATAACTATTTGGCAGGAGAGCTGTCCGCTGCAGATTTTACACTTTATCCGCTGATTGCCCTGACGCTTAGGATGGAAACGAAAGCGCCAGATCTCGCGATTCGCAGGGAGATTGGTCCAAAACTGGGCGCGTGGATGCATCGTGTCGAATCGTTGCCCTTTTTCGACAAGACTTATCCGCCTCACTGGCGATAGCAACAATTACGGCTTTCTCGCTGGTGTGAGCACTGCGGATATGAAATCTTCGAATTTGCTGTTGGGCATACGCGGAATGCTTTCCAAATATGTCAGAGTGATGCGGAACGGGAATCCTATTCGCTCGTGAATAATTAATTTACATTGCTCTTCTTCGCTAGAAGTTAGAGCGCGTTTCGCGACAACGCGAATCTCGAGCCAATCAATCTCTTTTTGGATTACTTGAATTTGTAAAATGGGTGCAATCCCCATCAAAAATTTCGCAGGAAACCGCGGCCACTGGCGATCCCCATTTGGTAGCGTCAACATATTTCTTGTTCTGCCCACAACGCGTTTCAATACCGGTAATCCTCGCCCGCAATCCCAAGCGGCGCGCACTTCGGCGTAGTCACCGGCATCGCAAAATTATGTAAAACGGTGACTACGACTCGCCCTATTTCCCCTCGGATACATTCGTTATTGTGC
>CANMPU010000183.1 GCA_947499755.1 Betaproteobacteria bacterium
TTATGGGTGCAGAGACTGTTCCCAAATCATTTCAAAAATTTTGTGTTTCTCAGTGTAGGTGGGGTAGACGCGCAAAGTTTTGGTGGTGACGGTGCCACTCGTACTATGCAATACAAAATAGAAAATGTGCTGCGCTACTTTGTTCAATTTTGCAACGCGAATGGACTACCTGCGACGGGCATTTCGGCTTACGGAACGGATACAGTACAACAACTAAAAACGCTGACAGGCCGTGTCATGAGCGAGTACCCAAATAGCGTATGTTTTGCGAGCCAATTGATTTTTGTCCATGATAATTACTTGACGCGCTGGCTACACAATCAGACCGCACTAATGATGCAGCGACACTTACATTTGCAAGGACAACAAATGGTTATCCTACCGATGAAGATCGGATAAGGTTTGTAAATTCAGAGTTAATTCTTCCAGCGCTCTAATAGTGGGATAAGTTCATGCAGGGTAGATATCTCGGCATCCGCTGGCGTCGCGCTCTCTGGCCATTTGCTTTTATCGCGATTAATCCAGACACAGCGCATGCCCACTGATTGCGCGCCTTGAATATCGTGTACCGGATCGTCTCCTATATGAATAATGTCTTCTACGGCTGTAGCGGAAACTCGTGAAATCGCATGAAACATTGAGGGATGCGGTTTGGACGCTCCGACATCTGCGGCCGAAATAAAATGATCAAATAAATATCCTAAGCCGATCTTATCGAGATTTGCATTGCCGTTAGTTAATGCAACCACAGAAAAGTTTTGCGCCAGATGTTCCAATACGGGGATGACATCATCAAATATCGTGACCAAATTACGCGCCTCAAGAAATTGCTCGACCGCGTTACGCGCTAGCGTCGTCGGGTAGTCGAATTCCTCTGCGATTATTTCGAGGCTAATGCAACGTAGCTCCGTAAGATCGTGCCCCAAATTCGGTTGTTGCTTAATTAGCTCTATACGATGGGCACGCATTTCTAACATGGAGTAGGCTTGCGTTATTTTGGGATATCGTTGTTCCAGCCAGTCGCGCTGGACCTTTTCTGCATTCAGAATAACGGGGGTGCAATCCCACAGGGTGTCGTCCAGATCAATCGATATTACGCTAATTGTCATATTTTTGCTTTGCTGAGCTGTGGCTCTCAAGATTTCTCCTTAACAACCTTGGCTCGCTTCGTTAACGAAGAAAACGTCTCTGCCACCGTATACACGGAACCGCATCGTTCGGCATTATATCCGGGTAGCTGATTGACCACGTGCTTAAATTCCCTCGTATTCAAAATATCGATAACTTGCTTCACCGACGTCATATTCAAGGAGCGCTTATGCGTTGCCAAGAAATAGCGTTCCATGGCGATCGGGATAAAATCGAGTTTGAATTGCCGAGCTGCTGTTTCGATTCCAAAGCCGACATCGGCCATACCGCTAGCGATATATGCGGCGATTGCAGCGTGTGTATATTCATTGTTTTCATACCCTACAATATCTATTTCTTTGATCTGCTGTTGCTTTAGCAACATATCCAATAACATTCGTGTCCCCGATCCAGATTGTCGGTTTACAAAACGTACATCGGCTCGCTTAAGATCGGATAGCGTTTTTAAATTTTTAGGATTGCCCTGCATGACCATGAGGCCTTGTTGCCGCGTTGCTAGGTTGATAATTCTTAACGTCGCATCGCCTAGCCAAGAATCGTAAAAAGCTAATGCGGCGGTCTCAAGCTTTCCGGTGGGCACGTGGAAGCCAGCAATATCACATTCTTTTCGCGACAGTGACGCCAGCGCCTCTTGGCTACCCATATACTTAAGATCAACAGGAAATTTCTCTTCGATAAGCACGTCTCGTAGCGCCGCAATGGCAAAACCATGGCTTGCGTGAACTCGCAAACCCACTGGGGCGATGGAAAATGTACGCGCCAATTCCGTATCCAGTTCTGACTCCAATGTTTGCAACATCGGAGTCAATCGCGCGGCAATGCGCTTATCCGCCCACAATAATTTTCTACCCAGCTCAGTTAGCTCAGCGCCGCGACCGCGCTTCATCAACACTACCGGCATGCCGAGCGCGCGTTTAGCTTCACGCAGAACCCCCCAGCCGTGCCGATACGACATTCCCAAGTCGCGGCACACCTGCGCCAAATTTTGTTTTTCATCTATGGCGGCACACAAAACCAAGATTTCGGTTAGTGACTCAGGTGGCTTTCCGTCTTTTGCAAGGAGCCACTGTGGCTTAACTAAAGTTTTAAACATATGAAAGGCGGCGCATATCTATTTTTTCTTATTCTAACCCCAGCAATAGCGCTTAGCTATATTGAAAACCGCATGAATAGGCCAGAGACTACATAATGTAGTATGACAGCGCATGGTCGATTTCTATGTTACCAAAGGGGATCGCTTCAGATTACTTGCCCTACGGAACATTCTTGACAACAAAAATCTTGGTGGTGCTAAGGCACTTGCACCAAACCGCGTGCTGTGGCCATGGTAGTAATACATCGACCATCTGTCCATTTTTCGCGCTAAGCAACCGGAGAACCGCCCTACCCCTACTCCCAACCACGGCCGCAAACTTTGGCCTATCAGCGAGACTCGGCCGTATTGGGGATGATGTGCGAGTTGTTACGCTTGGGCAATGCCTCTAGTTCGATCCCCTTTATAACAATCGAACTCAACTATTGCCTCCGCCACCCAAGTTTCTTCTCATACTCGTGGCCGGAAACCCGCATGAATAGGTGGGGTCGTGCGAAGGTCGCCCTTCGCAGAAACAGAGAACGGAGAGCGCAGAGAGGGGAAAATCCGCCATTATATGCGTTTTGGGTAGATGCCGCCCTTCGCATGAAACTTGGAAGCCGCGCCAGAACTGGCGTTGCGGGGAGATAGAAAAAAGGCCGGAGCATGTTCTTGCCTAGGTGCCTTGGTGGAGACGAGGACTACCGAATATGCATTGCACCTATATGTTTTTATTCAACTAAATAATTTAATAATTATATTGTATGCCCAACTGTATGCCCAAAGATCGGTGCTTGGGTTAGGGCAGGCGGTCAAATATCTACCTATTTTCCTTCCGCCACTCCCACTCCAAATAAGATTTCAGGGGGCGAGCTTCTTA
>CANMPU010000184.1 GCA_947499755.1 Betaproteobacteria bacterium
AGTACAAGTTCTTTTGTTTTTTCAATAACAGATTGTGGCAAATCGCTATAACGGAGATCAGTGGCGAATTGGGCCAGCTTTCTAGTTTCATTCATTCTGATTTTCCAATTTTTATAAATATGCGCGCTGAATTATAAGACCTATAGCATCCCATACCGACTATCATCTGATGGGATAATTCAGACCAATATATAACTATCAATAATTACAAAAAGCGAACGTAGACACGTTTCGCACTATCCATTACCATCTTTAAAAAATAATTTTTAAAAACCTGGGGGAAATTAATGATCCGAAAAGCGTCTCGGTTTATCGCTATTTATACAGGAGCACTCTTTTTTTTACACACATTTACAAGCATGGCTGCCGCGACATGGTCGCCCGAAAAAAATGTAGAGATCATAGTGACAACTGGGCCGTCAGGCGCGCAAGACAGAACGGCGCGTAATATGCAGAACATTATTCAGCAAAGAAAACTAATAGGCGTACCGATCACCGTTATGAACAAACCTGGTGCGGGCGGTGGTTTAGGTCTCCTTTATCTAAATCAGCATGCTAAAGACGGCCACTATTTAATAACAACTTCGCCCACGCTTCTCGCGAATCACATCGTCGGCATTAGCCAGGTGACTTATACCGATGTGACTCCATTAGCGCAGCTTTTTTCTGAGTATGTGGGTTTTGCTGTGCGCGCTGAATCGCCGATCAAGACGGCTCGCGATCTGGTGGAGCGTATCCGTAAAAATCCTGGATCTTTTAGTGCGGCAATATCGACAAGCGCTGGAAATCATAATCACATCGCCATTGGCATGGTATTGAAAGCTTCTGGCATTGATTTAAAAGCACTGAAGGTTGTTATTTTTAAAGCTTCTGGGGAGTCGATCACGGCAACACTTGGCGGCCACGTCGATTTTATTGTGTCAACCGCATCCAATCTCATGCAACAAGTAGGCGAAGGAAAAATACGGGTTCTTGCTATCGCCGCACCGAATCGACTCGGTGGCGCTCTCGCAAATGCTCCAACTTGGCGAGAGTTCGGCATCAACGCGATTGGCAATAATTGGCGCGGGGTAGCTGGGCCGCGCGGCATGACGCCCTCACAAGTTGATTATTGGCAAGGCCTGTTTAACACGCTAGTTGCCACTGACGATTGGAGGACGGATATGGAGAATAATTTGTGGATTGGTAATTTTATGAATGCCGCAGACAGCGCAACTGCATACAAACAACAGTATGCAGAACTCAAAGAAATATTAAGTGGACTAGGACTGGCAAAATGACTAACCACTTGCCAAGATATCAAAATATCGTTACGCATAGAGTAGTCAAAGACAATAAAAATGGTTAGGAATACTGATCAACGTATACAAATGCGGGCGATACTATTTGGGACACAATGCTTGTCGCCCGCGACCGTCTACGATGCACTTTCTGCTCGCATCGCCGAATCGATTGGCTTTAAGCTAGGGGTTTTGTCCGGGTCAGTCACTGCAGCAACCACTCTCGCCGCCCCCGATCTCGTACTACAAACGCTTACAGAATTCTCCGATCAAGTTCGTAGAATTATGCGATTCAGTAACCTTAGTTTGATGGCGGATGCCGACCATGGTTATGGCAACGCGCTCAACGTGATTCGGACCGTACAAGAGCTAGAACACGCGGGAGTATCAGCGATTGCAATCGAAGACGTAGCGCAACCGGATCGATTCGGTGAGCAAAAAGGCAAGCCACTCCTCGTTTCAACTGAAGAAATGGTTGGCAAGTTACGCGCTGCAGTATCCGCTCGCCAAGACCCTTCCCTCGTCATCGTAGGTCGCGTAGCGGCACTGAAGGTAGAGGATGTGCACTGCACGGTAACTCGTGCAAAGGCATATGCAGGCACAGGCGTAGACGCAATTTTTATAACAGGACTTAAGAAACTTGCCGACTTCGACGCGATTCGAGCTGCGATTACCCTGCCTATCGTCCTTGGCAGTACCCCGGACATAAGACGGGAAGATCTCGCGGAGCGAGGCGTACGCATTTTACTACAGGGCCACCAACCTATCGCAGCAGTTGCCAAAGCACTGCATGTAACTTACAGCCACCTATTCAATGGTGGCGCCCCTTCTGACCTCCAGCCTAAACTTGCTAAAATTGAAGAGATGGATTTTTACCTTAATGTTGAAAAGTTCCGCGAAATGAAGCGCGACTATCTCGGATAATATGAGTGCTTAGATTTCGCCGATTTTTCGCGAAGACTACCTAGAAATGAAATTTCAAATGAAAACCGAACATAACGAATTAGATGTCATAGTGATCGGGGGCGGCAACGCAGCGTTATGCGCAGCGTTATCAGCGCGTGGCAATGGAGTAAACGTAATGCTTTTCGAGCGGGCACCCGAGGATCAGCGTGGTGGCAATAGTGGCTTTGCAGGTGGTAATTGGCGTGTAGTTTATGATGGCGTCGAAGATATCAAGAAGCTGGTGCCGGATCTCACTAACGACGAAATAGCCAATACCGATTTTGGCCGTTACACGGAAGAACAATTCTTCGACGATATGGCGCGCGTCACTCAATACAGAACGAATCCAGACTTATGTGAAGCAATCGTTAAACGTAGCCTAGACACGCTGGTTTGGATGCAGGGCAAAGGCGTCCGGTTCCTGCCCTATTACGGCCGACAGTCGTTCAAGGTCGACGGTCGAGTTAAATTTTGGGGGGGGCTTACCATCACAGTTTCCGGTGGTGGCATCGGGGTAGTCGATTCGCTATTCGCAGCAGCGCAGAGGGAAGGTGTTAAGGTTGCCTACAACAGTCGCGTCACCAGGTTGTTACATGACGGCTCTGGCGTGCATGGCGTTGAAGTGGCAAGTGGCGGAAAGCTTACGCAGTATCACGCTAAAGCTGTGATTGTGGCCTGCGGCGGATTTGAAGCAAACGCAGAATGGCGTACCCGCTACCTCGGACGCGGATGGGATCTCGCCAAAGTCAGGGGCTCTCGATTCAATACGGGCGATGGCATCAAGATTGCGCTTGACGTCGGAGCTCAGGCCTACGGCCACTGGTCTGGCTGCCACGCAGTGAGTTGGGAACGTTATGCTACGGATTACGGT
>CANMPU010000185.1 GCA_947499755.1 Betaproteobacteria bacterium
CACTAACAATGACCATCTTTTCTATAGGATAACACAGCGATGTCCTACCTAAGTTCTAATCCCGCAACTGGTGAAATCAATCAGGCCTATCCCTCTTGGAGTGTCGACCAACTCACGGCTACTCTTGATAAAAATCGACTAGCGCAGTATGCCTGGGCTGAAACAGATTTCCGCCAACGCTCTCAGGTCTTACGTAACACGGCGGCGCTGCTTAGACGCGATACCGCAAAATACTCTGTTCTAATCACGACTGAAATGGGAAAAATAACGCGCGAGGCGCGAGCAGAAATCGAAAGATGCGCTTTAGTTTGTGAGTATTATGCGGACCATGCGGAGGGGTTTTTAAAGGCTGAAATTGTCTCCACCGAAGCCACAAAAAGTTATGTGCGCTACGACCCCTTGGGTGTGGTGCTCGCCGTGATGCCGTGGAATTTCCCGTTTTGGCAGGTATTTCGTTTCGCGGCACCTGCTTTGATGGCCGGTAACTCTTGCTTTTTGAAGCATGCGGCGAATGTGCCACGTTGCGCCTTAGCGATAGAATCACTGTTCATAGAAGCGGGCCTACCCCAACACGTGTTCAGCAGCGCATTGATTGACACTGACGATATCCCACGAATTCTTGCGAGCCCATTTATTCAAGCGGTTACTGTTACCGGGTCTGAACGCGCTGGTCGCAGTATTGCGACTACCGCAGGAGAGAATCTAAAGAAATGCGTGCTGGAGTTAGGCGGCTCTGATCCGTTTATCGTCCTGCGTGACGCTGATATAGACCTCGCGCTCCAAGCCGCTTTGTTATCGAGGTATCAAAATTGTGGTCAATCTTGTATCGCAGCAAAACGTTTCATTCTTGTCCCAGAAATTGCCGATGACTTCGTCGAAGCGTTGAAGAAAAAAGTGGTCGCACTTAGGATAGGCGATCCAACGGACGAAAATACCGACATCGGGCCCATGGCGCGTCCCGATCTAGTAGAGGCGTTGCACCGTCAAGTTACCGACTCCATTGCACATGGCGCGCTCCCGATCACTGGGTGTTATCCACTCGAGCGCTTAGGATGGTTTTATGCGCCATCGATATTGGATAGAGTTACTTCAGCAGCTCGCGCTTTCCACGAGGAATTATTTGGTCCAGTGGCCGCGATTATTCGTGTCTCGAATGAAGAGCAGGCGCTGCGCACTGCCAATGATACGCGCTACGGATTAGCGTCCAGTATTTGGAGCCGGGATAGCGAACGCGCGGAATCTATCGCGATGAACATTCTTGCTGGGGCAATTTTTATCAATGGCGTTGCAAAATCAGACTTTAGGCTCCCATTTGGCGGGATAAAAGCATCAGGCTATGGTCGCGAATTGTCTTATCACGGGATACGCGAATTCGTGAACACAAAGACAGTGTGGATTAGGTAATTTTCGGCGAATTTGGCATTGCAAAAAGCGGCCTACCAAATATATCAAGTTCTTAAAACAATCTGCATATCTTCAAAATGGTCAAACTGTCCGTCTCCCAGACATATAGCATCATCCCACGCCTGCGGCGCCGTCTGCCCCACTAAGGCCGTCATGGTATATTCGACGACCCTGTCATTGGAAATACGCGCAAACATCGCGTGATATCTCCAGCCGTAGGCCATCATCAGGCTCGCCTTTTGTTTCACGGAATACCAATAACGTTGGTTCATGTCATTCGCCTCCACTCTCTAATTCGTTTGACCGTTAAATTGAATTACAATTCATATTCGCCCTGGGAGATTCCAATCCTTGCCCATCGCCTTGCATTGGGCTCTAAAAATAGCGAAATGCAGCGTCTTGAATGGATTAACGGCAGATCAAAATCGCGGCTTGAGCGCGAATTAAGCGATCACGGTGATACTATTTGATGAATGGGTTTTGCTACTGATTGGCTAATTCGACAATAACTGGGGCATGATCAGAGGGACGATCAAGTTTTCTTGTTTCTTTGTCGATGAAGCAGGATAAACAGCGTTTGCTGAGAGAAGCGCTTAGTAAAACATGATCAATGCGCAGTCCCATATTGCGTCTGAATGCTTGCATGCGATAGTCCCACCAGGAAAAAGATTTTTCTGGCTGCTTGAACAAACGAAAACTATCCGACAGACCTAAGCTAATTAGTTTCTGAAAAGCCTCGCGTTCTGCGACGCTGACTAATACCTGCCCCTCACACGCTTTTGGGTCATAGACATCTCTGTCGTCAGGCGCAACGTTAAAATCTCCAAAAAGTGCTAAATCCGGATACGCGACCATTTCGTCGTGGATCCAGTCCGTAAACGCCTGTAACCAACCTAATTTGTATTTATATTTTTCCGACCCGACCTCTTGGCCATTAGGGATATACGCGCAGATAACCCGTAGGTTGCCAAACGTCAGTGCCAAAACACGCTTCTGTTCATCAACGAAATGCGGGATCGCAGCGACGGCATTTTTACCTGGCTCTTTGCTTAGGATTGCTACGCCATTATAGGTTTTTTGCCCA
Organism: Betaproteobacteria bacterium; assembly: GCA_947499755.1. GTDB lineage: Bacteria > Pseudomonadota > Gammaproteobacteria > Burkholderiales > CANMPU01 > CANMPU01. The sequence goes on from CANMPU010000185.1 coordinate 2,489, forward strand.
GAAATCGAGGTCAAATAGCCGGCTGCGTGTATTTCATCTATAGGAAAATTTTTGTCTTCGAGTTTCGTTTCTTGCAGGCATAAAACATCTGGCTGATATTTCGCTAGCCAATCGAGAACATGCGGTAAACGCACCCTAAGCGAGTTAACGTTCCAGGTGGCCAGTTTCATAGCGTTCGCGTCGAGTACCAAAGCTCTGCAACGATTAAATGATGCACAACCGTTAACCCGCTATGGTTTTTCGTCGGTCTTGGAACTTGGAGTAGGTTTCGCGTTGCTATCTGGCTTAGTCGCTTTTGTCGGCGCGGCATTGCGCGAATAACCCGCGGCATCTAGCGCCGAATTCCATTCACCCTCCTGGAATCCTTTGATCGTTTGCTTACCAATGAGAAGTAATGGAATCTCCATGCCACCGTTGGTCAGTTGTTTAAATACTTCTTGTTCCGCGGGCTGCTGCGGATTTTTTTCCGAATACGGCACGCCGCGCTTTGCTAAAAAATTCCGCGCATTGTTACAGAGCTCGCCGCAATCATATTCATACAATGTCACTGGAAATTTTTTGACGGCCTGTTGCATGCTGTAAGGTAGCACACTAACG
>CANMPU010000186.1 GCA_947499755.1 Betaproteobacteria bacterium
GAGTATGGGGAGTCCAGACGCCTGAATAAAATAAACCCTGGCGCCACTACTAGTTTCCCAGTGCTGTATAGGTAACGCCGCCATAGCCTGGGAGGCGACAATAAGAAATGCAAAGAAAAGTATTTTTTTCATCTCAACGTTTTAAAAGATATTAGTGGATAAGGTGTCCAGCGCTAGGGTCGATGGGCTGCGCTTTCTTATCCATGGGCTGGGGGTCTAAAATTGCAACGCTAAGATTGTCGTCGACAAGATATTGATTGGCGACCTGACGAACTTGGGCGGCGGTTACCTGGTTTAGCTTTTCAATTTGCCTGTCGACTGAATTACCGGGGAGTCCGGAAATTTCCATTTGTCCAATCGACAATGCTTGATAAAACATAGAGTCACGCTGATAGACCGTCGACGATATCACCTGGGTTTTTACGCGTGATAATTCTTCCTCGCTAACCCCATCGTTTTTAATCTTATCGATTTGATCGCGAATCCCTTTTTCGACCTCCGACGTAGATTTTCCTGGGGACGGCACGGCATCGATAACAAACATGCCCGGGCCACGAGCAATACCGTCATAATCCACGCTGACGGAACTGGACAGCTGTTGTTCCCGCACTAAGCTACGATTAAGTCGCGCGGCTGCATTGCCATCCAGAATTCCAGAAAGAATTGTGAGGGCATAAGGTTCCCAATCGTTTTCTATGTTGCGTAGGGTCGGAACGTGAAATCCCATCATTAGGTAGGCTTGTTCGGAAGGCGCTTTTACCGTGGTACGCCGCGTACCTAACTGAGCTGGCTCGTTCTGTGGTTTTCTCGTAGGAAGAACACGCGCTTTTATTTTGCCAAAATAGTGTTGCGCTAAATCAAAAACCGCATTCGGCGATATATCGCCCACAACAATTAAAATAGCGTTGTTTGGCACATACCAGCGGCCGTACCAATTCTGAGCGTCGGTAGCCGTCATGTTTTCCAAATCATCCATCCAGCCGATAACAGGACGTTGATAAGGATGTACCGAGAAAGCGGTGTCCATAAGCGACTCTGCAACCAAGGCTTGCGGTTGATCATCGGTGCGCCAGCGACGTTCCTCCATTACGACTTTTATTTCTTTAGAGAATTCCTTGGATGAGAGTATTAAGTTGTTCATTCGGTCAGCTTCAAGTTTCAATGCAATAGCCAACTGAGATTTGTGCAGCTGTTGGTAATACGCCGTGTAATCGTGACCGGTAAAGGCATTATCTTTGCCACCCGCAGCAGCAATGCGCCGAGAAAATTCTCCCGGTGGAATGGTGCGCGTGCCTTTGAACATCATGTGCTCTAAGACATGCGCAACGCCCGTCGTTCCGTTAAACTCATCTATACTTCCTGCACGATACCACAGCATAGAAACTACGACTGGCGATCTATGGTCTTCTACAGCAATAACCTTAAGACCGTTACTTAAAATATGCTGACGACTTTTACTTCCTGCAGTGGCCACAGTGGTACAAGCCAGGAATATGAGGACCACTAGCGTCGTTGGAAGGACATAAAAATTTCTCATTAATAATAGCGTTTGGTTAGCGTTAGAGCATAAAATTGCGGACACCACGTTAGTTTTCCTCAGACATGTTATCAGTATGCTAAGTTTCCTAAAGACTGACAAGAAAAAAAATAACGAAAAAAATACCCGCGTCGCTTGGTTGCAACGTTTGCAGACTGGCTTGGGACTAACCCGTCAACGACTTGGTATTTCGTTTTCAAAATTAATCGGCGGTCGCGATAAAATTGATGACGCGGTCTATGAGGAACTCGAAACCCTATTGTTAACGAGTGACCTGGGCGTATCTGCAGCTCAGAGGCTAATCAAGGCAGTAAAAGCGGCCGCTAGAGAGAAAAATCTTGCGCAACCTTCTGCGCTTCTCGCGGAATTGCGCCAAGAGTTGCTTACTCTTTTGACCCCACTAGAAATACCGTTACATATCGAATCCCCCGGGCCCTTCGTTATTATGATGGTCGGCGTTAACGGGTGTGGCAAGACGACATCCGCTGGAAAGTTAGCGCATTTTTTTCAGGCACAGGGTAAATCCGTACTATTTGCCGCGGGCGATACTTTTAGAGCTGCGGCTGTTGCGCAACTTCGTGTTTGGGGTGAGCGCAATAACGTTTCCGTTGTGGCGCAAGAATCTGGCGATTCCGCTGCAGTGATATTTGACGCGATCAACGCCGCCGCCGCACGTAGAATTGATATTGTATTGGCCGATACCGCCGGGCGCCTGCCGACTCAAATTAACTTGATGGAAGAGATTAAAAAAGTAAAACGTGTCATAGGTAAAGCGCAAGACGGCGCACCGCACGAAGTCTTATTGGTATTGGACGCGAATACCGGTCAAAATGCCATCACGCAATTCAAGGCGTTCGATGATGCATTAGGCGTAACTGGTTTAGTGCTTACGAAGCTTGATGGTACGGCGAAAGGCGGGGTCATTGCGGCTATCGCAGATTACAAGCAAATCCCGCTACGGTTTATTGGGGTAGGAGAACAAATTGACGACCTGCAGCCATTTCGCGCCGAAGAGTTCGTAAATGCAATTTTTGATTATAACTGACCGCAAATGATCAAGTTAAATCAGGTTGCGAAACGTTATCAGGGTGCGGTTCCCGCGCTTAAAAACGTAAGCCTCACGATAGAGCCGAGTGAATTTCTTTTTCTTACCGGGCACTCGGGCGCAGGTAAAAGCACATTGCTGAAGCTTATCGCCGCGATCCAGTTGCCGACGGCAGGGACAGTAGTGATTAACGGACAAAACACCAGTACCTTGCATCGTGGAGCGATTCCATTTTTAAGACGGAACTTCGGCCTTATTTTCCAAGACCATAAGTTGCTCTACGATCGTAGCGTGTATGACAACGTGCTGCTCCCGCTACATATTTGTGGTTTTGACCACCGTGAAGCGGCAAAGCGCGTCCGCGCCGCGTTGGACAAGGTTGGACTGCTTGCAAAGGAAAAAGCAGACCCGATTACGCTTTCTGGTGGGGAACAACAGCGCCTATGCGTTGCACGTGCGATTGTTAACCGACTATGTTGTTCTCAGACGCTCA
>CANMPU010000187.1 GCA_947499755.1 Betaproteobacteria bacterium
GTAAATATTTCATATGGGAAAAAATGTAGTTGTCATCGGGACGCAATGGGGTGATGAGGGCAAGGGTAAAGTTGTTGATTGGTTAACGGATCATGCGCAAGGCGTGGTTCGTTTTCAGGGTGGGCACAACGCGGGCCACACGTTGGTGGTTAGCGGTAAGAAAACCGTACTCCATCTTATCCCGTCGGGAATATTAAGAGAGGGTGTCGCCTGTTTTATCGGGAATGGCGTTGTGCTTTCGCCCCAAGCGCTGATTGAAGAAATTACCATGTTGCAACATGCCGGCGTCGTGATCAACGGCCGCCTCACTATCAGCGAAGCTTGTCCCTTGATCTTGCCATACCACTGCGCGCTCGACGTTGCACGCGAAACAAAAAAGGGAAAAGCAAAAATTGGCACGACCGGCCGCGGAATTGGTCCGGCATATGAAGATAAAGTCGCGAGACGCGCTCTTAGAGTACAGGATTTATTTTATCCAGATCGTTTCGCGAATAAATTACGTGAAGTGCTCGACTATCATAATTTCGTTCTTAAAAATTATTTCAATGTTGCTACCGTCGACTATCAAAAAACACTGGATGACACCCTAGGTTACGCAGATTCGATAAAACCGTTCCTGGGCGATGTGTCACGTACATTGTACGAAGCCAATCGCGCAGGAAAAAATCTTCTTTTTGAAGGCGCGCAGGGAATGTTGCTTGACATTGATCATGGTACGTATCCATTCGTGACGTCAAGTAATTGTGTCGCCGGAGCGGCAGCAGCAGGTAGTGGTGTTGGGCCCGAGATGCTGCACTATGTTTTAGGTATTGTTAAAGCCTATGCCACTCGAGTAGGATCGGGACCATTTCCGACGGAGCTAAACGACAATATCGGTCGCATGATAGCGCAACGCGGCAATGAGTTCGGCGCAACGACGGGGCGTCCACGTCGTTGCGGTTGGTTCGATGCTGCTGCGCTCAAACGATCGATACAAACAAATGGTGTCACTGGTTTATGCGTGACGAAATTAGACGTATTGGATGAGGTGGAAACGGTGAAATTGTGTGTGGGATATAAAATCGACGGCACCGAATATGACATTCTACCAATTGGCGCGGAAGCCGTTGAGCGTTGCGAGCCAATCTATGAAGCGTTACCTGGATGGCAGAGTAGCACCGTCGGGGTCACGGAATTCGATCGCCTGCCCAAGCTCGCGCAAAGTTATTTACGGCGTCTTGAAACACTCTGCGAAAAACCGATCGCTATGATATCTACGGGGCCAGACCGTAAAGAGACCATCGTACTGCGGCATCCATTTGCGAATTAATATTATTATTTTGCTAGCAAGATACGTATTTAAATGGTGCCGAGAAGAGGACTCGAACCTCCACAGTGTTGCCACCGCCAGGACCTGAACCTGGTGCGTCTACCAATTCCGCCATCTCGGCAATGCGGCGTCAGAATTTAATCGGAATGATATAGTTTGTCAAATGAAGAAAGAAAAAATAGCAAAACCAAAACCAGCCGGCGCGCCTCGCGTTAAGCCACAAACTCGCGTTGCGGCTAAAGTTAAAAAACATCCTAAGCCTGGCGCAAAAGCGAAGAAACGCGCAAGTGTGACGCAGAATGCGATTCGCGCAGCCGATCCGCATTTGGAGCGCGAGCGTAACAAATATGAAAACCCGCTGCCAAGTCGCGAATACCTACTGCAGATTCTGACGCAGCAGGGTGTGCCGCTCCCGCAAAAACAAATGGTCGATCTTCTCGGTATTCAAGAGTCCGAATTAGAGGCTTTTAGCCGACGGGTACAGGCGATGGAGCGTGATGGGCAAATCATGCTGAATCGCAAAGGCGCGATTTGTATGGTCGATAAACTCGACTTGATCATGGGCATGGTGCAGGGACATAGAGACGGATTCGGGTTTGTCATACCCGATAATGGTGAACAGGATCTATTTCTCGTGCCGGTGGAAATGCACAAGGTTTTGCACGGGGATAGAGTCATGGTGCGCGTGGCGGGCACCGACCGTCGCGGACGACTCGAAGCGCGAATTGTCGAGGTTCTCGAACGAGCGAATCACCGCGTGGTCGGGCGTTTGCAAAAAGAACACGGTGTCCTGTTCGTCATTGCAGAGGATAAACGCATTAGCCAGGACATATTAGTTACGCCGGAAGGTTCAGCAAAAGCCAAACCGGGCCAAATTGTGACGGTGGAATTGATCGAGCAGCCCAATAAGAGAGCTCAGCCTGTTGGAAAAATTATCGAAGTACTAGGAGATTATGCCGATCCCGGTATGGAAATCGAGATCGCGCTACGTAAGCACAGTTTGCCGCATGTTTTTCCGCAGGATGTCGAGAAGCTTTGCGCATCACTTGAGCTAGAGATTTCCGCGACAACATTAAAAGGGCGCGAAGACATTCGCTCACTGCCCTTAGTTACCATCGATGGCGAGAATGCAAAGGATTTCGATGACGCAGTTTACTGCGAGCCCCAGGGTAACGAATTTAAATTAATCGTCGCCATTGCGGACGTGAGTCACTATGTACGACCGGGCGACGCCCTCGATATTTCGGCGCTGGACCGAGGTAATTCCGTCTATTTCCCGCGGCGTGTTATTCCGATGTTGCCAGAGATATTATCTAACGGTTTGTGCTCGATAAAACCGTTGGTTGACCGCCTGTGCATGGTTTGCGAAATGATGATCGCGGCCAATGGGGACATCACCTCGTATCGCTTTTTTCCGGCGGTGATGCGCTCTCATGCGCGTTTAACCTACACGTTTGTTGCCGCTGCACTCGCTGATCCCAAAGGCGAACTTGCGCGCGAACATGGCGCGCTCATTCCCTATTTGCAAAACTTGCTCAAGCTTTTTGATATCTTGCTTGTCGCCAGAGAAAAGCGTGGAGCGATCGATTTTGAAACTGTCGAGACACAAATGCTGTTTAACGAACAAGGAAAAATTGACCGCATCGTGGCAGTTCAACGGAATGTTGCACATCGCATTATTGAAGAATGCATGCTGGCTGCAAACGTATGCGCATCGCATTTCCTCGTTCGCCACGAGCATGCGGTGCTCTATCGTATCCACGAA
>CANMPU010000188.1 GCA_947499755.1 Betaproteobacteria bacterium
ACCCTTTTACTGACCACGGTGCAAGAAAGCGCGCGTTGGCGGTTGGTGTGCTGACTGCCATGCTTTCGCCACTATCGGTAACATCAATCTTGGCTTCGCCTCGGACCGAGGCCGGCCCTTCAGGGAACGTTTTCTTCAGGAGCTTCAGTGTGGCTGTAGCATTAAAGATGGTCCATCCAACGCGGCCAATGCGGTGCCATCCGTAAGAACGAGGTCTTTGGTGAGCAAGGCTTGTCCACCTATCATCATTAAGCGCCCTGCGCGAATTTCGCCATTGCGGTTTTCATTAAGGAGTACGGAAAAATCACCATTTTCACTGCGTTCAAAAGTCCATGTTGTCGACGTTTGCAACGTATCTTCACTCATTTTTAGATAGATACGATTCGCCGCAAACCAGCCGGTAGGCATGCCCTCTGTTGTCGGACCCTCTGCATAGGCACCTAGGGAAAATATGAATAGCAGTACGCTGAGGCATTTAAATTTTTGAGACATTACTTATTCGCCTTTTCAACAATTTTAAAGATTGCGGAAGAATCAAGTTCACCATCGCCACCGGCCACTAAAGTGTCAAGTTGTTCTGCAGCAAACGCAGCGGCTGGCAGCGCCAACCCGAGTTCGTGCGCGACGCCCATGACAATGCGTAGATCTTTTTGGTGCAATTCCGCCTTAAACCCTGGCTTAAAATCATGTTCTAGCATTCTTTTCCCGTGGAGTTCTAACACTTTGCTGTAAGCGAATCCGCCAAGCAATGCGTCGCGGACTTTGGCCGGATCAACCCCAATTTTCTTGGCGAAGATAAACGCTTCGGCAACGGCTTCTATCGTCGCCGCGGCGACGATTTGGTTACACGCTTTTGCCACTTGTCCGGCGCCATGATCACCAACATGGATGATGGTTTTTCCTAGACATGCAAAATACGGTTTTACCCGCTGGAAAATTTCAGCTTTTCCACCAACCATAATCGACAACGTGCCGTTAATCGCGCCGCTGTCGCCACCGGATACCGGTGCATCCAGCATATCAACGCCGCAGCTTGCGAGTTTCTGCGCGATTACGCGCGTGCCGATTGGGGAACTCGTTCCCATATCAACAACGATAGAGCCGGCTCTGGCACCAGCAATATAGCCGTTCTCTGCAAACAGAACTTGCTCTACGTCTGGTGTATCCGACACCATAACAAAAGTAAGTGCAGTTTCCTCGGCAATTTCCATCGGCGACGTGCATGCTAGCGCGCCCAAAGTAATTAGATCTTGCGTCGCGGCGGGACGTCGTGCATACACATGAACGCAATGGCCCGCTTTTATGAGATTGTGCGCCATGGGCTTACCCATGATACCCAAACCAATGAACCCTATTTTCATCGAATGTCCGCTCGCTTTAATTATTTTGTGAATTCGCTGTGAGGTCTGTTCTGTTAAAAAGAGGTGTAAACGTCATCCGATTTTCACACCACTTCGCGATACTAAGCAATTTATCGTCTTCATTATGTCCGGTAACAATCTGCAAGCCTAGCGGCAATCCATTGCGTCCAAGGCCAGTGGGGATTGAAATTGCTGGAACACCGCATAGTGTCCAAATAGTACAAAAACTAGGATCACCGGTACGCGTTAAAGTTTCTGGCGCTTCGCCGCTAGCGGGGGGGGTGAGAACAGCATCACATCCCTTTAAAAAACTTGATAATTGTTGCTGCATTTCGCAGCGCACCGACTTCGCGTTTTCGTACTGGCTCTCAGACACTCGATTTCCCTCATCGATAAAATCATTTAACAAGGCGCTCACTTTATGGCGATCCGATTGCGTGAGCTTACAAAAAAAGCGCGCTGTTTCGTAGGACATAATACATCGATGGATACTATGGGCAGAGTCGAATAATGGCGCAAGCTCAGTTTCCACAATGTCGGCGCCGGCAGTGCGTAAACGTGTCAGATCACGCGCAAACCGACTTTCCTGTGCCGGTGTTACTAAATGCCAAACTGGCGAGCGTACTGCGGCAAATCGCGGGGGTCGCGCGTAAGAAATGACCTCGCGTTCTAGCGGTAACACGTTAGATGCCAGCCAGGCGACGTCTGCCACATTGCGTGTAAAAAATCCAAGTTGATCTAAGCTGGGCGCATAGTCTAGAGTGCCGTCGTTCGATAGTCGACCCTGTGTCGGTTTGTATCCCACCACGCCGCAAAACGCCGCCGGGCGGATAACCGATCCATTCGTTTGTGTACCCAGCGCGGCAGCGACAAAACCCGCAGCGACCGCCGCTGCTGATCCACTGGACGAGCCTCCGGGCGTGTGTAAATGATTCCATGGGTTGCGGGTCTTACCTGGGGCCAAAAATGCAAATTCTGCCGTAACCGTTTTTCCCAATATCAAGGCGCCCGCATTCGTAAGCGATGTAACCATAGGGGCGGATTTAATCGGTACATGGTCGCGGTAAATATCTGAGCCCATGCGCGTTGGCACGTCTTTAACGTCGATCACATCTTTTATTCCGAGTGCTATCCCGTGCAAAGGAAGGTCCGAATTAACGCCGACAGCATCGACAGCGCGCGCAAAGGCCAGCGCCTTGTCTTCGGCGATCCAGGCCCAAGCGCCGATTTGGCTTTCCATAGCGCGGATTTGTTGCAGTTGGCTAGCGATATAGTCGGTACAGCGCATTTCTCCGGCGCGCATAAATTTGACCGCGTCGCGCAAACTGAGGCGATAGTAATCATTCATGTTTTGTAGACGGTTTAAAACAGGTTTGTCGAATTGCTTGTGCGTAGTTTGCACCATTCTAGCGGCGCATGCATAGGGAATGACAGACTACGCGCTCGTAAAATAGACACTGAGGCCTAGGCGAGAAAAAATTAGCCGTTGCTGTACGGTGTTTGGGTTTTGTTAATTTGAATGATGCCGTAGGACACGCGTTGTGCACCAAGCGTTTTCGATTCGATGCCTTCGGTATATTCGAGAATTAGATAACTAGCGTAACCCCGTGTTGTTGTGATTTGCTGCGCGCGGCGGCGGAACACTTGTATTGCTTCGCCATCGCCACCGATGGAAAATTTCTTCTTTTGTAGGGCAATTTGAAATCTATCCG
>CANMPU010000189.1 GCA_947499755.1 Betaproteobacteria bacterium
GCTAGCAATCCAAGCGCAATGCTCGTGGTGGTCAATAACAACTGACCAATCGTATATCCCTAGCGCCATCTCTGGTAATTTCTCTGCGTCTTCAGCGATGGTGGGCAATCGCTCTAAGCGTCTTCCCAAATCATAAGCAAAATAGCCAATCGCACCGCCAACAAAAGGCAGTTTCTGTGGTGCACAGCTTCCAGGTTGGAGATAGTTACGCAGTAAATCAAACGGGTCTTCAGGAGAAACATGCGATGCATCGCCACAACGGATTTCCGTCATGTTGCCGCGTGTTACTAAGGTGGTGTGCGGTTGCGCCACTAAAATATCGTAGCGCGACTGTGTGACGTGATGTTTCCCGCTATCCAAAAATGCCGCCCACGGCATATCGGCGATTGCCTCAAAGAGTAATGCGCTGTCTTCCCGGTAAGGAATTTCGGTGAGCTTTAGGGCGTTCATAGAAGCAGGTCACTTGTTGCCATAATTATAGCCTATCCCGCGCTTGCGCCAGTGCTGCGACTGCATAGGCCGGGGCACAGGTTGAAACCTGTGATTTTAGCTGATCTGACGACTCCACCAAATCGGAGAAAGCGATATAGCGACGCCCCATGCTGTTAGCGATACGTTGCGCAACAAAACACCCAACCCCTGCACCTACAATTGGCGCCGCGGGATTGAGTAGCGCTCGATAAATGGAGCGCTGACAGGCGGCGTTAAGTCGATCAAATTGCTGCCCGGAGAACCAATTCGCAACCTGAACCCACGTGGATAGCGCATCAGATGCAAAATCTTGCCCTAGCATACGCGCGAGGCGACGCGCGCTGTCGGGTATGGATTTGGGGTAGTCATCGGCAGTCGGTGCTTGATCCGCGCCGTCTGGTAATGCTCCCGTCAAACGGTAGACGTCAGCCGTCGTGGCAAAATGCTCAGCCATTAGTCCAACGGATTGCCCCGCAAACGGAACGCGCTGCGCGAAGGCCATCAGAGGCGTTCGGATTACCCCTGAATATACCAGCTCGTCCGTGATTAAACGTTCATGGTCCGTGTAAGCGCGCGCCTGTACTTTACCCTCGCAAAACGGAATGATGTCGGAAGTTGTACTACCGATATCGACCAACAATCCCTGCTCGAGTTTTTCTGCAACAAAACTAGCGGTTGCATACCAATTCGCCGACGCAACAAGATTTGCATGCGTGATTGCGTTACTCGCATCCATAAAACCCGCGCTCCCAGCAAAAAATAGCAGCTCGCTAGTGGAAAGCTTCGTCTTTACAGTTTCTACAATACGCGCTACGCCTTCTGCTCGATTTGCAAATAGGTCTACCAACTCGCCCGTCATGGCAATCGCATGCTGAGAAATCGGTCTATCGAATATCCGGAGCAATTCATCTAATCCAGTCTCAAGATACGTCAAGCCTTTCCACAGCGGGCACGAGATTTGGATCGCTTCGCACAAACTTGCGTTCTGATCCAGGAGCACCGCCTTGATGTGCGCACCTCCTAAATCCCAACCTACGGTGACCTTATGCGACATAACAATTTTCTACGCTAACCAAGACCTTTTTCGCCGCGGTTTTTATCGCGACGAAAGGACTAGATTGATCAAATAGGTTGAGTACCAATGCTGCTGGGTTTACACGAATGGATTCATGTAGGCCAACATAAGACGTGGTGAGTCTAGGGTTAATCTCAAGCACGACCGGCCCACGATCCGAATCAATATAATCAACGCCCACGTATCCCCACAAACCCGGAATTGCGCGCGCAATATTATTTGCCAGTTGTAATAAATTCCCTTCTCTATCATTAAACGCATTTACCTCGCTGCCATGGTAAACAAACGTGCCCTCACTAATTTTGATCGTTTGTCGATTCGTTGCCAACAATGTCGCAGCGCCGTCGCGGCAAAGCATCGACAGGCTGCGCGCATCGCCGCTAACAAATGGTTGTAACACGCTATGTGCATTTTTCGAATCTGCACGCGCCCAAATCAGCGCTTCGTCTAAGCTAGAAAAAATGCTAGTGCCAACACAACCTTGTGCATCATCGGGCTTTAACACCCAATTGCCTGGGCTCGACGGAATCGCATCGTCTAATTTGTAAGTAGGCACAACCTCGATACCCATAGCAGTTAGTAATCTAGCGGTAGCAAATTTGCTTGCCGCGATTGCGACGGCATCCGGTGAACTTCCTACTAATATGCACCTGCGCCGCATCACTTCACGGCTCAAATTTTCCAAGACCTTGTTTTCTTCAGGTGCGATTAACCATGTTGCCTCGCTCTCGTTAACGCAGTGACTGAACGCGTTTTCAGCGTGTATGGCATCGCGCACCGTAAAGGTTACGATCGGAAGATTCAGAAGCGGTAGACGAGGATCACGTGTCGTAATAATCTCGACGCCAGGGATTTCTAGTAGATCATTGATCAATCGCCGCAGCATGATCTCCCCTTCGCGCGCGAGCGCGGCTGGAAGGGCTTCGCTAATTAGTCCGCCACCGGTAATATGCTCGTATACAAATATTCGTAAAGGGGTTGGTTTGAAGTTCATTCCTGTGCTCGATATTATGGGGGGGAAAGTCGTACACGCTCGACGCGGAGATAGAACGCGCTACGCGCCTTTACGATCCACATTGTGTGTAAATTCGCAGCCCCCTGATGTTGCTGCGGCGTTACTAGATCTATTTCCGTTTCCAATATTGTACATCGCCGATATCGATTCTATCCAAGGTGTCGGCAACAATCGCGATGTTATCGCACAACTTCATCGCATATTTTCAAATATAACTCTATGGGTCGACAGTGGAATCTCCTCACTGGCTGAATTTAATTCGTGGCAGCAACTTAATCTCGGGCGAGCGGTAATCGGTACAGAAAATAGCCCAAAACCGGAATTGGTTTCCATTCTTGCGTCGCATAACGCGATACTTTCCTTAGACTACCGCGGAAATGATTTCATCGGGCCTAGTAACTTAAGAGAGCAAACCGTATTCTGGCCGAGCGATCTCATCGTCATGACGTTGGCTCGAGTGGGATCAAAACTTGGCCCTGATTTCGAGC
>CANMPU010000190.1 GCA_947499755.1 Betaproteobacteria bacterium
CTGCCGTCTCTAAAGTAGAGGTTGCGAAACCAGTCAGCGCGAAATCAACGAAGCTAGATACAGCCGTAAACGCCAAAGCAGAAGCAGCAGAAACCAAGCCAACCGTAATACCCACACCTGTAGCATTAACTCCCGTCGGCGATCGTCTGGAACAAAGAGTTCCGATGTCACGCTTGCGCGCGCGCATTGCCGAAAGATTAGTCCAGTCGCAACACAGTGCGGCAATATTAACGACGTTTAATGAAGTCAATATGAAGCCAGTGATGGACCTGCGCTCTAGGTATAAAGAGCAATTTGAAAAAGAGCATGGTGTCAAGCTCGGATTCATGTCGTTTTTTGTAAAAGCGGCGGTAGCCGCATTAAAGAAATATCCAATTGTTAACGCGTCTGTAGACGGCAACGATATTATTTATCATGGATATTTCGATATCGGGATTGCGGTTGCAAGCCCTAACGGTTTGGTGGTGCCGATTATTCGCGATGCCGATCAACTCACGATGGCAGAAATTGAAAAGAATATTGCGGAATATGGAAAGCGTGCGCAAGAACGTAAACTGGCCGTGGAAGACCTTAGCGGTGGTACCTTCACCATTTCCAATGGCGGTATATTTGGTTCCATGTTATCGACGCCGATTATCAATCCACCGCAGAGTGCGATTTTAGGTGTACATGCCATTAAAGAGCGCGCTGTCGTTGAAAATGGCCAAATCGTTATTCGTCCGATAAATTATCTTGCGTTATCTTATGATCATCGCATCATTGATGGGCGCGAAGCCGTCTTGTTCTTGGGGAGTATAAAAGAAGCCTTAGAGGATCCCGCCCGCACCCTGTTGGACGTATAATCGCCCGTGGGTACACACCCACCCTATTAAAATAACAATTCCCGAGGAGCAGAAGTGAGCGATCAAACTGTATCGCCCAAAGCAGAGAGTTTTGCTGAATACGGTAAGATCGCAGGAAATCTTGCATCTTGGATCCAGCATCACGCCGAACATCACGGTTATGATCTGGATGGCGCTCAACGCGCGACGCTGTCGCACTTCCAAAGATTGAATAGCGAATTAATCGGATCAGCGCGTAAATCGCTTTCGCTATTTCGGCTAAAAGGCAAAAGAAAGAAAATACGGGGGATATATCTTTTCGGTGGCGTCGGGCGCGGCAAGAGTTTTTTAATGGACAGTTTTTTCCTAGGCACCGCTGTCGCGGATAAAAAACGTGTCCATTTCCATCGTTTCATGCAAGAGATACACCACCAATTACGTGATCTACAGGGACAAACCGATCCTGTAAAAATTGTGGCAAGCAACATCGCAAAAGACATCCGCCTATTGTGTTTGGACGAATTCCATGTCACCGACATTGCCGATGCCATGCTAATGCGCCGATTACTTGAGTCGTTGTTTGCGTTCGGTGTAACCCTGGTAACGACGTCTAATCAACAGCCAGACAATCTTTATTTACATGGGTTACAGCGCACCGAATTTGTGCCGGCAATCGAAATGCTGAAGCAGAATCTAGAAGTGATTAATGTAGATGCGGGGATTGATTACCGTCTAAGAGCGTTAGAAAAAGTGGAGATCTACCATGCGCCACTTGATGAAGCTGCGGAGCGCAATTTGGCAAGTGCCTTCTCCAGCATTGCACGGCACGAAGGTGAAGAAGATAATGTGCTGGAAATAGAAACAAGAAACATTAAGGCCCAACGCAATGGGCAAGGCGTGGCCTGGTTTGAATTTGAGGAACTGTGTGCGGGACCGCGCGGGCAAGCGGATTACATTGAATTGGCGCGTCGCTATCACACCGTACTGTTATCCGGGCTGCCACAGTTTACGGATAGTGACCTAGATAAGTTGCGCCGTTTTGTTTGGCTGATTGATGAATTCTACGACCGACGAGTGAAGCTCATCGTGTCAGCGCAAGTCGCAATCGAACAGCTCTATCCAGGTAGTACCGGTGGTGAATTTGAGAGAACGTTAAGTCGTCTACACGAAATGCAAAGTCATCGATACTTGGGTGAACCGCATCTGGCCTAGGGTTTTATTCGCTTACCACACGCATTAAAGCCGTCGCATCATCCCGTTTTATACAGAGCGTCTTTCTTAAAGCGCACGGCGTCTTTTACTTCATTGCCCTTGATAGAAGCACAGCCATCGGCGTATCCAGTTTTGTATTCGGGCGGAAAGCCTGAAAGGTTTACATTTGCCGTCACTTTTTGCGGCGTGGGTTGAGCGCAAGCGACCAGAACCGTCGCCGATATTGCATAAAATAAAATCCTTAAGGCTAGACTCATACTCTCTCTTTTCTTTATCTTGCCCTCACTGTACTCTCATACGACTGGGTTGCTTAAACTTGGTTCGGCAGATGCGACAACCCAAGCTCTGCGTCTCGGCGGAGCAGGGCGATTAATAGAAATGAATCTCGCCCATTTGCTTCGGATAAATTTGATGCGGATTGCTTCAGTAACTAAGCTGATCTATTTTATTTAACAATAAAGTCATTGAGAAATTTGGATGCTGGGGTAACTCCGGTAACAAGAAGGTGATCGCGAGCACGGGTACAGACCACGTAAAGTAGATGACGCTCGGTGTCATAGACTTCTTGTAAATCCGCGTCGTCGCCTACCGTTTCAATTCGCTCCTGCAGAGGGATTACTTCGTCATCGCAGGCCATCACCACGACTGCACGAAACTCTAAACCCTTGGCAAGGTGCGTGGTACTGTCGGTGTGATGAACTTGGCGGGTCGGCGAGTTTCAAGAATCTGCTGCGTGGGTTGCCCATCATCATCAAGCTCCCAATGCCTCGGCGGGCAATCATAAGGAGAGTTCAGAATCGGGTGATCAAAAAAAGGGTTGTCCATCCCTAAGATATTTTTTGTAGTTTGCGTGCCATATTGTAGTCCGCTTACAGAACGATAGCTAACTGACAACGGGGGTAAATTCCAGTTACACGTGCGTGCGTTTAAGGGTTCGAAGCCCTTTTTCTTTTTCGTATTTTTTATCTGGGTAGTTGATCATGAACGTTGTCGCGTCGCATTACTTC
>CANMPU010000191.1 GCA_947499755.1 Betaproteobacteria bacterium
TCCCCATTGCTTCCGCCGCTTCAGGCGCCTGGTCGGTACTTTTCCAGAGAATAGATGCACAACCTTCTGGCGATATCACGGAGTAGATGGCATATTGCAACATCAATGTGACATCACCGACCGCGATCGCTAACGCACCGCCTGACCCGCCCTCGCCGATAATGCTACAAATAATGGGAACCTTGAGTTCCGCTAAAGTATGAAGATTGCGGCCGATCGCTTCGGATTGACCGCGCTCTTCTGCGTCTATACCCGGATAGGCGCCCGGGGTATCAATAAAGGTAAAAATTGGTACGCAAAATTTTTCTGCAAGTCGCATTAAGCGCAATGCTTTTCGATAACCCTCTGGACGCGGCATACCAAAATTTCGATATATCTTGTCTTTGGTATCGCGCCCTTTCTGGTGCCCGATGACTATAACGGTTTGCCCGTTAAAACGCGCAAAGCCGCCGACAATTGCATTATCATCCGCGAAGGCGCGATCACCATGTAATTCCTCAAAATCTGTAAAAATATTCTGGATGTAGTCTAGCGTGTAAGGGCGTTGCGGATGACGCGCGACCTGCGCGACCTGCCATGCATTTAGCTTAGAGTAAACTTCTTTGGTCAGCGTCTCGCTTTTCTTTTTTAATCTGGCGATCTCGCCAGAAATATCAAGCGCAGAATCGTCTTGCACGTAGCGTAGCTCTTCAATTTTTGCTTCGAGTTCCGCAATGCGCTGCTCAAAATCAAGAAAGGTTGTCTTCATGATGCGATACAAATGTTACAGTGGCGCCATTGTATCGCATATGAGCGCCATAAAAAACCTAAATACCAATTTGCATAGCGCAATAAACTTACGCACTATCGCCGAACAGTTTTCATTTTTTAGCTATCAATACGCTTCGGGCTTTTGTAATTTACTAACCGTCCCGTGCCAATAACGTCTATGCCTATGGCGCCAAGCATCAATTTTTATTTCTTGATGCGCCAATTTTACCAAGACGGCACCGTCGTAATCGCTACGGTAGAGCATGCTCCCTAAATTCCGATAGCGCGCGACAACCTCTCCCTTGGGGTGACCAAATCGATTGCGATATCCAACGGTGAATATTGCAACGTGTGGCTGGACTCGTTGCAGGAACTATATGGAGGATGACGTGCCGCTGCCATGATGAGGCGCTACCATGATGTCAGATTTTAACGCCGCCGCGTTTGACATTAATAACTGCGCCTCCGATTCTTTTTCTATGTCGGCTGGTAACAAAACGCTGCCCGATGGGGTCGTAATCTTCAACACACAACTCATTGCATTGTCTTTTACGTTTTCAGCGAAATAGGCATCGCTGTTGGGGTGAAGAAATTCAAAATCCACGCCATCCCAATGCCACGTTTGCCCAGCGTAACATCGCGCACTATTGCTTGCCTGGTGCATTAGTGGATGTTGTTGAGGAAGAGATGACAACATCATTGTTACCGGAATAGCTTGTAGTATCGATTGCGCGCCACCGCTATGGTCGCTATCGCTGTGTGACACCACGAGGGTATCGAGTTGGGAAATACCTAATGCACGCAGAAAGGGGACAACAATTTTGTTTCCCGCATCTGAATCCGCAGTGAATCTTGGCCCGGCGTCGAACACCAAGCTGTGTTGCCGTGTTTGCGCCACGACCGCTAGTCCTTGTCCAACATCTAGTATGGTAAGGTAAACTTCCCCTTGAGACGGAGCAATCGGCAAAATTAAGAATAGCGGTAACATGAATACCACGCCCAACCAGCGCCGTGGAAATCCTCTTGGTAACAGTATCCACAGCACGCCGCCGATTGCAATGGCGATGGCCCACGTCGGAGGCGCATGCTGTGTCCAGACCCCTGCTGGTAGATTACTCATCCAAGTAAGCGCAATCCCGCACCATGTCATCACTTCATGCGCGGCCTGCAAAAGCCAATCTACTGGCAGTATTGACCCTACCAAAGTTAGTGGTACGACAATCAGGCTGATGAGCGGTATCGCGAACGCATTGGCAAGAGGTGATACTAAGGACACTTGTTGAAACATGGCGACCAATATCGGAATCAGTCCCAAAGTAATTGCCCATTGAATGCTAATCCAAGTCATTAACCAGTGCGCACTAGCGATCCTTCTTTCAACTACCCACATAATCACTGCCACCGCACCAAAAGATAGCCAAAACCCGGGAGCAAGGACCGCGTATGGATCAAGGAGGGTTACGAGGAATAGCGCATAAGTAAGTATGCTATTGGTGCTTTTCGTTCGGCCAATCCACAGCGCCAGAGCAACAATTCCCAGCATATAAACCGTGCGTTGTGATGGCACTGCGTAACCCGATAGCAATGCGTAAGATAACGCCACCAAAAACCCAACAAGCGCTGCCGCTTTGTGCGCGGGAAGCAGCAACGTAAGCCGATAGCTGCGACGCCATAGCCAATACGCAAGTGCGAATGCAAGTCCGGATATCATCGTGATATGAAGACCCGATATGCTCATGAGGTGGTTTACACCGGTGCGCGTAAATACGGTCCACTGCGCTTGATCGATTGATTGCTGATCGCCGATGACCAACGCAACAAGAACGCCTGCATAGGCTTTATTCGGTAAAGTCGTGAGAATATGTGAGCGTAGATTCTCACGAGTGCGCTCTATCCAATAGCTAGGACTACTCACCAAATCCGTAATTTTGTGATTGCCGTCACTTGTTTTGACATAGCCCAATGCGCGGATATTGCGTTCCAATAACCATGCTTCGTAGTCAAATGCAAAGGGGTTTGCGTTTCCATGTGGTCGTTTGAGCCGAACGTCGAATTGCCAACGCTCGCCAGCATGGACTTGCGGCGCAATGGGTGGATTCGATTTTTCAGCGTGATTCAACCCATTGTCTCCGTACCATGTAAGGGTTATTTTTTTTGGGAACTGCGCCATGTCTACTGAAGAGGTTTCGATCTCAAAGAGAAATTGAACGTCGTTTTCTCCAACCTGCGGTAGGCTAGCCACAACCCCGATGAC
>CANMPU010000192.1 GCA_947499755.1 Betaproteobacteria bacterium
GAATGCAAGGGCATGAAAGGCAAAGCGCTCAGTGAGTGCCTGCAGCCCGATCGCCGTGTAGAAGTATCGGTTGAAGGCGAACAGTAATTAATAAGCCTTAGACAAACAGCAAGTTGAAAGGCCCTGCTTACGCAGGGCTTTTTTTTGACGGATAATTCGCACATGAGCAATTCACGGCAGACCGTTGACCTACTAATCGACGCCCAATGGGTCGTCCCAGTACGGCCAAGCAAGGTTTCCCTAAAAAATCACTCTGTCGCTGTGGTTGCCAATCGTATCGTCGCCATCATGCCAACGACAGATGCGCATAAAACCTTCGTTGCAGATAAACATATAGTACTCGGCAATCACGTTTTAATCCCTGGTCTTATCAATCTCCATACCCATGCCGCAATGTCGTTAATGCGCGGGCAAGCCGATGATTCGCCTTTAATGCGTTGGCTAAGCGACCATATTTGGCCGACGGAAACACGTCATATTTCAGAGCAATTTGTTTACGATGGAACACTACTGGCGTGCGCGGAAATGCTGCGCGCCGGCATTACGTTTGCCAATGACATGTATTTTTTCCCAGGCGCCGCGATACGCGCCTTTATTAAATCAGGCATGCGCGCAGCGATTGGTATTATCGTCATTTATTTACCGACTGCCTATGCAAGTGATGCACAAAATTACCTTGATAAAGGCCTAGCGATAAGAGATGAATATAAGCATGAAACAAAATTAAGTTTCTGCCTCGCGCCGGATGCGCCCTATACCGTAAACGACAAGAGCCTTACACAAATTCTCACCTACGCTGAGCAACTAAATATTCCTATCCATATTCACTTACACGAAACTCTAGATGAACTCCGCCAAAGCCAGACCCAATATTCCATGCGTCCAATTGAAAGACTGCAAAAACTGGGCATGATAGGTCCTGGATTACTTGCCGTGCACTGCGTGCATATGGAAAAACACGAAATCGCCTTATTTGCTAGGCAAGGCTGTCATGTCGTCCATTGCCCTTCCTCAAACATGAAGCTCGCCAGTGGAATTGCGCCAATAGCAGAGTTATTAGCGAATGGCGTCAACGTGGGCTTAGGCACAGACGGTGCGGCAAGTAACAATCGACTCGATATCTTCAGTGAAATGCGCTTGGCCGCACTACTCGGAAAAGTCGCTACCGGTCAGGCCAGCGCGTTACCCGCGCATCAGGTCTTAGAAATGGCTACAATTAATTCGGCGAAAGCCTTGGGCCTTGAAGATCAAACAGGATCGATATCTGTCGGCAAATATGCAGATTTAGTTGCTGTTGATTTTTCTGCCATCGAACTTTTACCCTGCTATGATCCTATATCACATTTAGTGTACGTGGCCGGTCGTGAAAATGTCAGTCATGTATGGGTCGACGGTAAATTACTGGTCGACCAAGGAAAACTAAATACGATCGACCGGCAGGAAATACAAGGCATAGCGAATTATTGGCAGAATAGAATTTCACCATCATGACACTAAACGTTGACCATTTAGAGGTTGAAAAATTTGCGCAGCTTGCGCATCGTTGGTGGGATCCGCAAAGCGAATTTAAACCCTTGCACGCGATCAATCCACTTCGGCTCAATTACATCGATAGGATTTCCCCCTTGTCTGGCAAAGCTGTTCTGGACGTGGGTTGCGGCGGTGGAATTTTATCGGAAGCAATGGCGTCCCGTGGCGCTTCCGTTACCGGAATCGATTTGTCAGACAAATCACTGAAAGTCGCACAACTACACGCATTGGAAACAGGGGTAACTGTCACCTATCGAAACATTCCCGTGGAGGAACTTGCGCGGGAACTACCGAAAAGCTACGACATCATCACGTGTATGGAAATGCTGGAACACGTTCCGTCGCCAAAAAGTATAGTACAAGCATGCGCAGATTTACTTAGGCCCAACGGCCATATTTATTTTTCAACGATTAATCGCAATCCAAAATCTTATTTACTCGCCATCATAGGTGCTGAGTATTTACTTAGGCTGTTACCGCGCGGCACGCATGATTACGAACAGTTTATCAAGCCTTCAGAATTGGCGAAAATGAGCCGAGATGCGGGATTAAGCGCTGAGCGCATTACCGGCATGACCTACAACCCTATTACGCAAGTCTACGCATTAAGCGTTGATGCAGATGTCAATTACATCATGCACTGTGTAAGCGCATAACTCGCGCGCCGCGCATGGTCAAAGCGGTATTGTTCGATCTTGATGGCACATTAGCCGACACGGCGCCAGATCTTGGCTATGCATTGAATTGCCTGCGCCTGGCACATGGCCTAGCAAAACTTCCCTTGGAACAAATTCGACCGCAGGCCTCGAATGGTGCTCGTGGTCTATTAAAGCTCGGATTTGATTTAGATACAGATAACCCTAGCTTCCCAAATATGCGGCAAACGTTTCTCAATCTCTATGAAGAAAACTTATGCCGTGAAACAACGCTTTTTCCGGGGATACCAGAGCTCCTGACGCATCTTGAAGTGTGCGCATTGCCGTGGGGCATCGTGACCAACAAACCGAGTCGATTTACTCTTCCATTACTAAAACAACTTGGACTAGACGCACGCGCTGCCTGCATCATAAGCGGTGATACGTGCGCACATCCCAAGCCCCACCCCGCTCCGCTACTCGCTGGCTGCGAAGCAATAGCCATTGCGCCGCAGCACTGTGTTTACGTTGGCGATGATTTGCGCGATGTGCAAGCTGGGCAAGCTGCGGGTACGCGAACCATCGTTGCGACCTACGGGTATCTCGGTAGCAGTGCGCACCCCTTATCGTGGGGTGCTGACGGCGTTATAGATCATCCGCAGGATTTAATCGCGTATCTTTAAATGAAATTTGGTAAAATAAGCCATCGGCTTTGAACGAAACCTGCCGATAGTATTCTATATAGTTTGGGGGCGACCTGGCTTCGACGTGGGTTGCAAAGCAGTTTAGGGCATACCAAGGTCCAGTCACCTTGTAAATCAGCTGGAATGTTATAGTCG
>CANMPU010000193.1 GCA_947499755.1 Betaproteobacteria bacterium
TCACATGTGTGTTGAGTCGTTTGCGCCGTGTCGCGGGATTCCGCGTTTCTGGTACCTACTGTTTTGGTAGGTCAATGGTTTTAATGACGGGGCTTTTGGTTCACGATACTTAGATTGGCCTTTAAAATGCAATGCTGCGAGAGATACTTATTTCGCCTAGATGCAACGATTTTGATTGACAGTTGTGCTGGTTCCGTGAGCCGTTGGCGGAGATCGGACAACGGTGAAAGTACAGTTATCTGATACTCGCTTCATTTTAATTGACATTGATCACAAAGAGAGTAGCTTAAGCATTTAGCTCGTGTCATTTAGGCTACGTAGAGTTTGACGATTTCACATTTTTAGATGTCGTTTTTGCTCGGGGGCTCTGACCCGGATATCGATTTCGCCGACTTTTTTTGTTACCTCGGCCTCCTCCCTTTCCTCGTTGCTGTCTCAAATTTTAATTGGTAGTCGGTGCATGGTAAATCTATTTAAGGTTTTATGTTTAAGGTGGGAGTTAGCATCGGCTGTGCGTGTCTTTACCGAACGTCTCGATCACTTTGATTGTGATTTTCAGTTGGCGGCATATCTGTGCCCGCCATTGCCAGAAATGCGCTCGCGCTGCGAAGCGATGCATAGGCGACTGCGACAGATTGATCGTGAGTGTCCGGAGAATCTTTGGGTTGGCCGTAACCAAATTAATTTACGCGTTAGCCAATGATAATTTAGGAACGGTGATTTCACTGCGTAACTGGGAATTCGATTATATGAGCTAAAATATTGAAGTGGTGCTATACAAACTGAGTTTTTCCCAAGCGCAATATTATTGTCGAAAACCGGAATGTGCGCTGATTAAAGACATGGCGGGCTATGCTGCTATCTCGAAAGAAGCGAACATCGAGGTCACTGAAGTTCATGCGACCTGGCTAATCGCAAAAATGACGCAAGGCGAAGCGTGGTCGGCACTTAGCGGTCTTCGCTGGTGACAAAATACTCTCAACGAGACGCGCTAAACGCGATTTGAATTAATTTTTATCTTTACTGCGCACCTCAACAAACGGGATGTAATCATGCCTAGACTTAGACGCACTAATACAGAAATTCGTAGTGAGATGCAGCGGCGACTTGCCGAAGGGGCTGAGGTAAACGAAGCGTGTAAATCATGCGATGTCCCCACACTACGCTTTACTTTTCCGGATAACAACAACGGCTGTAATTGGTGCGTGGATGTTTATCCCACTGTGGTTCCTGAATGTCTTATTGTTATGAAAAATATCGCGCAAGGGTTAATGTTGGAATACCATATGCTCGATTAGGGCGATGGGGGTTTAATTTCGTTGCCTTCTTTATCCGTTTCAATAAAGCGCACGTGTTCGTAGTCCGCACCTTTGTCGATATGCTCGGTAAAGCGCACAAATTTCTTCTGTTCTTTAATACTGAGTAGAAATCGCCTGCCGGATATATGAATATTCGGTTCAACTAGCAGCGAGCTACTTTCCGGCAGGAGAATAGCATCGATATAGCCGTAGACTTTGGTCTCACCCACGTTGTGCGTCTGGTCCCAGATGTTGGCGTAGGATTTATCCAACACACCTAAATAGGGGCAAATCATTTCGCCGTGGAATAATTCTATCCCTACGCTTACTTGATTTTGCATTGTGCCTTCAAAGCGTCGCACTACCCCCACAGACCACTTTTCGGCACCCTCTTCGCGACATGCAATTAGCATATTCACTTTTAACCACTCAACATGTTTTGGTGCGATGCCACCGATGCCAGTTGCGCTTTCGTCTTGTAGTATCCAATTTTCAATGGACTCCCGACTTCCCACGAGGTGTACTTCCGCGCCTGCCTCACTCTTGGCTGCAACAGCAGTACGCTGCGCTGCGACCTGTTTCTTGGCAACTTCTTCTGCTAACTCTATTCCAAACCCCAAGCGCTCCATCCGTATGCGTTCCATGAGGACAGGATCGTCGTCGACCGTAACTTTTGCCACACCGGCGATCATGGCACGCACATTGCAAAAGCCATGCGCAACCTGCATGGTGCTGCGCTTGGCTTGGCGTTCGTGCTGGCGGCTTGGTGGTTTGGCGGACCAGTGGCGCATACCGTGCGCATCATACTCAGGAATGCTTCGTGATCTTCTTCCTCGTCGATCGGCGTGAGCCACTCGGGTAGCGTCGCTGATTTTTTATATTCCTTAAACAGCGTCACCAAATGCGAATAAGCCAAGCCGACCCCAAAGTAACGAAAGGTGCGTCCTCCTGGCAAACCTTCGCGCCAGCGTATCGGAGAAATACTGCGCGCAAGATCGACAAAATAGGGCGTATCGTTGTCTCGGCCTTCGCGAAATGCGAAATGTTGTGAGTGGCGATTGAGAATGGCGTGCAGATCATTCATTTGGCGCGGCATTAGATTCCCTAGTGGCGCAATTTCGTACATTAGCCCGGCAACATATTCGCGTACGATACTCGTCTGCTCTTTCGATTGCGCATAGAGTTGGATAGGTTTGCGTATGATAGACAGCGAATCCGAGAATATAAATATCCAATTCATCTCTTTCCATATTGCGACTTCTATCGCCCGATAACGCAGGTGTAATAGCTTTTTCTTGTTGTTAATCGCAAAGAGATCCAGGCAGGCGCGATACGCTGCGGCAACACGTCCATAGTAATTGATCAAGGAAAACCAGCTTTGCACGCCTTTAATTTCCTGGCCTTCTAGGAGTCTTTCGTCTACTTCGATGCATAGCGGTTGCGCCGCTTCATCTAGCATGCTGATCGCGCGCGCGCGCTTCGAGATCGAGTTCCGGCGTCTCGACGGCAGTGGAGAGCCATTCAGTAAATTCAGTCAGTGCTTTTTTCGATGCGTTGCCGGTAGGAATGCCATCGATCACCTCCTGTACTGACGCGGTGGTTGCCAGCGGATGATCCGATCGTGGTTTTTGAAGTTTATTAGAAAGCCAAGTAAGCATGGAGTAGAGGTTTCTAAATTTCTCTTAAATTATCTCTATTAAAC